>DAIRCT010000100.1:0-9349 GCA_036796535.1 Ignavibacteriaceae bacterium | reverse complement strand
GAATCTCCATACTCAATCTTAAATGACATTTTGTTGGAGATGCTTGAAAAATTTTTAATTGTAATTAAACTGTTTGCACCTGTATTGGTTTTTGTATCTGGACGAGTGTCTTTTGCAAATCTGTTTTTATAAAGCTTTGCCTTATTACCTGCATACCAAAAATCCTGATCCGTTCCTTCGCCAATTACCTGATCGCCAAAAATTGTTACAAACTTTTCGCCAATATCCTGAACACCATCAGCTTCTTCAACATCAACTCCGCGCCTTGTTTTATCTGTATTGATTTTGTTATCAGCTAACTTTGCATTGATAACATTTTCATCAATATGCCAGATTACAATTCCATTACCCGGTAATGCCCAATCAAATTCATCAACATCAAGAATAACTCCTGATAATGAATCTGTATTATAGCTATAAAAACCTGTTGTGTCTTTCGGAAATGTTTTTGTAAAAATATTTCCGCTGGATTTTAGAGTTACCTTTGCGCCATCTTTAAAAGCATCTCGTTGTCTGTTCTCTATCAGATAATATTCTGAGGAGTTTAAAGGAACTTTTAGAATTACCGTATCAGCTAAAGTGGCAGCTAAGTTTGTAACAAGATTTATATTATAGTTAGCAGGTTCAATAGTTACAGGGTTAGCCCAGCCAAGATAAATTTTTTCCCACGCAGATGGTTCAGGTGGAAACACACCGTTGTATGCAAAAATTGATTGTCCATCCATCAGACCGAATCTTCCAATTGCACTTAGTCCGGTTTCCGTGTCAAACAAATCCGGCAGACCTAAATAACTTGCTACGCTTGCAACCAGTAAACCATTTATTGTAATCTCAAATAATACTTTTCCTGAAATGCTTTCTAATTCCCTGCTCTCTGTTTCAGGAATTATCATACTGTTTTTAATCTTGAATGAACCATTTGATACAGGAAATCCATCAAATGACTGCCCAAAAATATTTTTAAAAGTATTTTCATTCAGATAAACAGAAGGTAAATCTTTTTCATTACCTAAACTTCCGGGTAAAGAAATATCTCTTCCGGCACCAGCATGAAAAATTAAAAACACATTATAATCAGAAAAATTAAATCCGGGATTCATTTGATCAGCTTTAGCCCAAACTTCCTGTGCAAATTGTCCGAGTGGTGAAAAATCAATTGCAGGTGCGTAGTTTCTCATGGTTTTAGAAACAGAAAATGTATCCGGAAGAATTGTAAATGATACATTTGTTTTACCGTTAGAAACTTTTTTAAAATAATTTTTTACAAATGTAAGATGAGATTCGAAATAACTTTTATCATGTGGAAGCGGGTCGAGGATATTCGAACCATAATCTTTGGAATAGATAGATCCAAATTTTCCATTGCCAAAAGTAGTTCCATCGCGATCTTCGGGAAAGCTAACCATCACTGCTAAAATTTTAACAGTATCATTGGAAAGAACTTTATCAGATTGACTCGGAAATGGATTAATTTTACCAATAAAACTTTGGGCAGATAAACTGCCCATCGTTAAAAAAATAACAACAAGTGAAAGAAAAGCTTTACGCATATTCAAATTAGATTCCCCTTGGTAATCCTCTGGTTGATTCCGGAACTGCTCCCCAACCGATTAAGACAGTAAATCTTAGTGTATCAGACAATGGATGATTTTCACCACCTTTGAAGACTGATGTTGTGATATAACTAAAATCAAAACCATAAATATCATATCTGATACCTGCGCCAAAGGTTACAAATTTTCTGTTTCCGTAAGATGGATCTTCATAGAAAAATCCGGTTCTTAATGCAAAAAGAAAATCACCCGGTGTGCCGTACCAATATTCAAGTCCCATTGAAGTTACAATATCTCTAAGCTCTTCTCTGAATGGTTTATTGCTCCAGGCAGTAAATATAGCTTTGTACCATTCATCTGATTCAGAAACTGTTTTAGTGGAATCTCCAAAAGGAATTTGCTTAGTTGATTTATTAACAAGCAGTTTGCTAAAATCAAGTGTATAAATTAAGCTGTTAAATTCATCGGAAATAATTTGGTATGCAAAACCCAAACGAAAGTTTGTTGGGATTGGATCTGCCTGAGCTTTATCGATGTAATATATTTTGGGACCCATATTACTTAGATTTATGCCAAGACTAAATTTACCGCCGATGTTTTCATCAATCAGTGGGATAACAAAGTTCTTGGGTCTCCACATTGTTGCCACATCAAAGCTTACAGAAGTTGCAACACCTTTACCTTGTTCCTCGCCTACACTCTGATCGGATAAACGGCTGTGAATAATTCTAAAGTTAAAACCTAATCCCCAATCTGAAGAAACTTTTGTTGCATATCCAAGTGTTAATGCTGCATCAAAAGATCTGAATGTTCCAAGCGGTGTAGGATCAGCTTCTCCGGTTCTGACAAACTCACCAAAGTTCATATAGGTGATACTTGCTGTTACACTTCCGCCTAAATCATCAATGTATTGTCTGAAGGTTAAATAATCATAAAAGAGATCCAGATTAAATTGCGGCAGCCAGTTACTATGTGTTATACTGACTTCTGTGCCAGTTTGAAAAGCAATACCAGCGGGGTTCCAAAAAATAGCTGCAGAATTATCAGCTAAACCTGTACCAGATTCACCAATACCACCTGCACGAGAATCTGGTGCTAACAAAAGAAATGGAACAGCGGCTTCACCTTGTGCATACGAAACGCTAGCAAAAGCTCCAAACATAGCGCTGATCAGCATTAACCTGAGAATGATTTTCATTTTATATCCTCCGAAATGAATAAATATTATTATTACTTTTATTAATCTATTTTAACAACTAAATATAAAAAAGAACAGTTACATAAAACGCAAATTTTTAGGCATTACTAATTGATAACAGCTAATTTTCCTAGTACACTTTTCTGAAATTCACCATCTGAAGATTTAACAATAATTTTATACAGATAAGTACCGCTTGCCAATTGATCCCCATCTGCATCCCGCCCATCCCAATCAATAACTACAAATTTTTCATTCAAATTTAATTGTTCAATTTCTTTAATTAATCTTCCCGCAATTGTATAAACTTTAATTTTAACATCAACAGGTTTGGAAAGATTTTGTTGAAATGTAAATTGAGTTTTTCCGCTGAATGGATTGGGATAATTATAAACATTTCTAATCGTAAGATCGTTGCCTTCAACCACACTAAAAAATGTATTTTCTTCAGAAAAATTATTAAACACATCCCACGCTTTTACTAATAACTGATAATCACCTGAACCAAGATTATTAAATTTATAATCTATCGTTCCGGATTTTCCACCAGCATCAAGGTCACCCTTAAAATGATTTGTGAAGTCAATGGGATCTGTTACTTTTTGATTTAATATTCCTTCAAGTTTATGCCCGACACCAGTTCCCGTAGTATTCAATCCGGTTTCATCATATAGTTTTACAATAAGATTTGGGTTCGGGTTTACGAGATATGAATTACTATAAGCAACATCATCAAAAAATATTTCTATTGCAGGACCTTTTCCATCATTTACAATTGTACTATCTGTTCCACCTACAATAACCTTATCTGAATAACCAAGTCCATCAACTGAATTGTTCAAGAAATAAAAAATTATTTTGCCTTTTTTATTTTCGTATGAAATATCCTTTGGTACAACAAACTCGGTAGAAAATCTGCCGTTGTTAATTGAGACCCTACCATTAAAAATTATTCCGCCCTGAACGGTTACGGGATAATTACCGATCTGTTCAAGCAGCATCGTTCTTTGAGAATCAAAAAATGTTAACACACCTTCACCATTAAAATCATCCCAGGTAGTATTATCTGGTTTTAAAACTCTTCCATCTATTTTTGTTTTGCTTAATGCTTGTATTTGAACATTAACCGCTAAATTTTTTCCATTTATTGAATCCACTAAAGCAGCATATTGCGGCACCAATAATCTTAAGGTTGGATCGCCAAAGATGTTATACTTTCTATCATTTACATCAAACTTTGTTTTCTTGGTTAGAAAAGATGCTTTACCAATCGGAATACTAAGATTTAAAGTATCACGCGGAGATTGGAATAGTGCCTGTACAAAAGCATAATTTAACTGATGATTATAGCCCGAATAAACAAGTCTTGCTGCGGTAAATGAAGCTATTGCACCTGCATTTGGTAAAAACATAATTGCCTCTGCAGCGCTTTGGAAATTTGGGATATCAAAATATCCGAAATCACAGGTTGCAGCACAAAGGAAAAAGTATTTGTCATTTTTTAATTGCGGAATTGTTACACTCTTTTCAAAAATTACTTCGTGAGCCCAAAGTTCAGGACTTCCGTGCCCTATATAATTTACAAACAAAGTTCCATCATTCATTGCATTAATTATTGCTTGATTAACCAATGGTTTGCGTCTTCCCTGTCCAGTTAAAACATCAGGATAAGCAGCACTATAAATTTTATTAATATCAAAGGAATTCGGGAAGTAAGTATTAGCAAGATTTTCTGATGGTGCTGTATGTTCTGAACCTTCATAAGTTGTTGAAGTACGACCGTCATCAGCAATTAAAGTTATTAAATTTCGCCAGTTACCTTTTTGCTGATTTAACTCATAATCTTTTATCTTATTAACAATGTTATTCGCTTCTTCAGCAGTGCGGCAGGTAATTCTTCCAAGAGCTAAATCAGGTATAAAATCAGTACCGGAAACGCGCACAAAGAAATCATCTGTTGTATAGGAATCCACCAGTGCCAATGATTCCTCTGATTGCCAGGTTGGTACAAAATTATCACCGTAACCTTCAATATTTTTATAATCGTAAGTTCCTTTACCGAATAAAAGAACATATTCCGGTTTTATCTGCCAATTATCAAAAGCATATTTTATATAATCTCTAACAGCAGTTGGATCAGTAACGCCTGAA
The DNA here is from genome assembly GCA_036796535.1 of Ignavibacteriaceae bacterium. GTDB lineage: Bacteria > Bacteroidota > Ignavibacteria > Ignavibacteriales > Ignavibacteriaceae > IGN3. The sequence continues at coordinate 4,447 of DAIRCT010000100.1, read as the reverse complement.
GAAAACTCATTATAAATTTCATCAACATCAGCAACATAAGTTGAAATTGTTATGGGCGCCTGATTTTCTTTATAAGTTTTAAGATTGTTTGCAGCATCTTTAAAATTTTTATGAGTGATTATAAGAAATTTTGCACCTGTCTGTTCGCCGTGCAAATTAGAGTTTTGTATTTCAATGGGATTGATTGGAGTTTTGAAAGCATCATTACCAACAGCAAAATATTTTGATCTTTTATTTGCCAATTCATCAAACTGAAATCTGCATTCGCTTCCGCTTAATAACGAATAATTTGTAACAAGCTTTACATTTTGATAATCAGTTATATCGTAAACTTTAATATTTGAGTTTGTAAATCCGTTAAGATCATATTCTATTATTCCTGTTGTGGGATTGGAAAAGAATAAAAGATTATCTCCAAAAGCTTTAAGTTCTTTTTCGTATTGAATAGTTAGATAATCAAGATATCCAACAGAAGTAACGGAAGAAGGGGTAACTTTAAAATTTAACACACTTCTGTTATCAGGCAAATCACCTATGAATGTAAAAGCTCCGGAATTATAGGTGCCAACAGTATATAACGCAGATCCATAGCCATTAAAATTTTGTGAAAAAACCTGGGAACCATTTTCTGTTATGTTAAGAGCCATACCGCTTGATGATCCAATGACAAAAACAAAATTATAATTAATAGGAACCGAACTTATTCTTCCATCTAACTTATTCATATAAGTCCGTGAACTTACAGATTGAGAAAAATCATCTCCAACAAATTGACGACCGGTCTTGCCTAAATTTATTTTGTCTTCTTCCCAGGATGCAAAAGCTTTAGTTGATGTTTGAATTACTGCAGGCGTTGTATTTAGTCCGGGCTTGTCCGTCATTCTTTTCCCGTTCACACCACCGGATGTAATCCAGAAATAATTCTTTTTAGAATAAGGATGGAAAAATCTTTTTATTGTTACTCCATCACTATCATAATCCCAAAAACTGCTGCCTCTTCCATAAAAAATTATATAATCATTATCATCAAATTTCCCATCTTCTTCCCCAACAACTATTATTGCATTCTCCACTAGATCATTTGGTCTTGGAGTTAAAATATTTTCCGGAACAACTTTTCCGCCATTATTATAAATTTTAATTGTTCTTGGATCAACTGTATTTGGATCTATTCCTAAAGAAATTAAAGCGGATCTTGATATCTTATACATTCCTTCTTCAGGGGCTTCAAATCTAACCCATTTACCGGAGGCAAGTACACTTTTTGTAACAGCAGTCTTTTTAAGATTTGATTTATCAATCGTCCAATACTTTGCAACGTTAAAATTAATTAAAGCACCGTTAAGTAAATCATCTGCAGGTTTACTGCTTATTGATGTGGTGTTACCAAAGTTTACTCTAAAAACTATTTTTGTGTAAATCCTAATTTTATTTAGCGAAGGATCAAAAATAACCGGGGCAGCTTTTACAATTTGTGTGTTTACATCTCTCAACAATCCAAACTCACCGAATGAAACTAGCTCATTGTTGGTATTGATAGCAGAGTAATTGGAATTTTTTTTGAAGATGTAAGAAGAGAATTGTGAATCGGGTTCAACATAAGGAACCGGAATTATCTGTCCGGATATTTCTTTGTAGGAAGAAGAGAGAACTTCAATGGTATTACCAAACTCGGATGGAACTCCAAAACTAAATTTACGAACTGGTATAGCGGGTGATCCCCAATCATTTAAGTTTTCAACCTCTCCATTTAAAATTTCAACTTTTCTAAATTTCCCATTATCGGTTTCAACAAAAGAAGTATCAACATACAAAGGAGAATATTCAATGGTAGCTGAATTAAAATCTGAAGAAAGGATCTTTACATCCTGCTGTGCAGAAAGATATGATACACTTATCAAAAGAAAAATAAAGAAGATCTTGCTTTTCATTTCAGTTATACTAACATCAAATTATTTAATTATGATTACGTTTTAGAACTGTAGCAACGATCTCTAAATCTTCTCCTGATTTTTGCCCAAAATTAGGCAAGTTAATATCAAATAGTCAAGTCTTTATGTTAGTTATAAATTTTTAAATTCTTGTAACAATTGTCTGGCATCTAAGAAAAATATGGGCAATGTGGATTTAATAAATTTTACTTTCTTGTCCTTACCAACTAAAACAAGCTTTCGTTTGTTTTTACCAAGTATATTAAGAGCATCAAAAGATTTGCTAACTTTTTTATCATTATCACTTAAAACTGGGAAATCAATTTTATTATGTGAACAAAATGAATTATGAGATTCAACTGGATCAATATTTACACCTACAATTTTTATCCCGTATTTATCTAACTCTTCTTGATTTGAAGAATAATCTACTAATTGTCTGGTGCAAACGGCAGTTTCGTCCTTTGGATAGAAGACAAGTAAAACCTCTTTATCTAAATTTGCATACAAATCAAATTCGTTGCCAAACTGATCTTTTAATTGGAAATTGTCAACTCTATCTCCGACAATCATAAACCTAATTCTTTTCCGTTTCTTTTCATTGCCTCAATACAAAATTGGATATGTTCATCAAGGGAAATTCCTAATCCAGCGGCACCATTAATTATATCATCACGACTTACAGCACGAGCAAAAGCTTTATCCTTCATTTTCTTTTTTACAGAGCTAAGTTCAACTTCACTAATAGATTTTGAAGGCCGCACATAAGTGACAGCAGTAATAAATCCGGCTAATTCATCACAAGCAAATAACACTTTTTTAAGTAATGTATCTCTCGGTTCGCCGCTATAGTCTGCATGAGATAAGATTGATTTTATAAACACATCATCAAAACCTTTTTCTTTTAAAATCTCTGCACCTTTAAATGGATGTTCTTTGGCGGTTGGAAATTTTTCATAATCAAAATCGTGAAGCAGAGCAACATTACCCCAATATTCAACATCTTCATTAAATTTTTCAGCGTAAGCTCTCACACAGGTTTCAACAGCAAAGGCGTGCTTTAATAAGCTATCACTTTTTGTGTACTCTTTTAAAAGCGTCAAACAATATTCTCTGTTTCTTGAATTATCCATTATTTTTTCTTTTTTTGATTTGCATTAGGGTTATAACTTGGACATAGATCAGCCAAAACACATTCTAAACATTTTGGTCTGTTTGCAATGCAAATTTTTCTTCCGTGCATTGCCAGCCAATGAGATGCGTTTATCCAATATGATTCAGGAAGCAACTCTTTTAATTGCATTTCTATTTTATCCGGATTCTGTGAATCAACAAAACCTAACAGATTTGATAATCGTTTTACATGAGTATCAACAGCTATGGAAGGAATTCCAAAAGCATTCCCCGCAACAACAGAAGCGGTTTTTCGTCCAACCCCGGATAGTTTTACAAGTTCATCAAAATCTGCGGGAACTTTTCCTTTATGATTTTTAATTAATTCAGCACAGCACGCTTTAATGCTTTTAGCTTTTTGTTTATAAAATCCGGTTGAGAAAATATCTTTTTCTAATTCTTCGTCATCAGCATTTATAAAGTCCTGTGGATTGCGGTACTTTTTAAAGAGCTGCCTGGTTACAATGTTTACTCTTTCATCAGTGCATTGAGCAGAAAGTATTGTAGCGATTAAAAGCTCGAACGGGTTTGAGTATTCCAATGCAGGTTTAACTTTTGGATATTGTTTCTTTAAGATATCAAAAATCTTTTTAGCAAAATTTTTATTAGTCCTTACCGGCATCTTTATTATATCTTGGATGTTTAATCTTTAATCGTTCAACAGGTTTATTATTAATTATGTGTGATTGAATTATTTCATCAACATCGTTTTTGGTTACACCGCCGTACCAAACTTGCTCAGGATAAACAACAACTGATACTCCAAATTCACAAGCATCTAGACATCCGGAAGCATTTGCTCTTACATCAGCATTCAAACCAAGTTCTTTTAATCGGGATTTAAAGTACTCACGTATTTCAACGCTTCCTTTTTCAGCACAACAACCTTTAGGATGTCCGGCAGGTCTAAGGTTTTCACAAACAAAAATATGTTTATTAAATCTTTTCATCGGTGTTAAAATAAGAAAAGCGAACATAAAGTCCGCTTAATTTTTTTTCGTAGCACGTATGGATTTCTGGCATCGCCATCATATTGGGAGAACCTGTGATTACTTTGTAATTTTTTTATTAATTTACTCTAAGCACATTTGATAAAAACCTTCGAGGTTTCCTGAAATAATTAAGAATCGTTTTTTTTTAATTGTTTTTTTAGACAAACCTCGAAGGTTTCAAAGATTTGTGTAAGACGACTAATAAATTATTTCTTTGTAGCGCGTACGAGATTCTGGCTTTGCCATCCCTTCGGGAAAACCCGTGATTACTTTGTAATTCTTTAATTAATTTACCTTAAGCACATTTGATAAAAACCTTCGAGGTTTCCTGAAATAATTAAGAATCGTTTT
>DAIRCT010000099.1:0-9679 GCA_036796535.1 Ignavibacteriaceae bacterium | reverse complement strand
CGGGTTATGAGCCCGACGAGCTACCAATTGCTCCACCCCGCGATGTAATTTTTATTTTTTAGCTGAAAAAGCTAATTAAGTTTCAAAATTTCGTGCGCAAATATAGTTAATCAGTATAGTTTATCCAAATTAACCATCGGTGTTATTAAAACTGGATGCAATTCCATCCAGTGCCTGTGAACGTACATGAATTTCATTCAATTTCTGGATAAGACTAAGTATTACTTTTCTTTTATCCTCAACTAATCCAGCCATGAATGAACTTACTTCCGGAATATTACATTCATCCAATACGCTTTCATAAAATCTTACCATTGCTGTTTCTCTGCGCAGTGCTTCATTTAAAGTTGCACAGGTTTCTTTGCAAGCGTGCTGACATTTTATATCTAAATCAGACATGGCTTCCTCAGTTTAAAATTTATATTTATGCTGATACGCTTCTGCCTAACGATAGACAGGATCAGCTTGTTTTACTAATTCTCTTCCGCGTATTAATGCCTGCTCGTTAACAGGAATTAAATTATGTCTTCGTGGAGGTAATGCTTTTTTAAGAGCTTCAATTATTGCTTCATTTTTTAGTATAGGACGTTTTTCTAAAAACGCACCAACCATAAACATATTAGCAACTTGTTTTACGTTAAGCTTATCTGCTTCTTCGTTACCTGCAATACAAACTATATCAATATCTGTTCTTGTTGGTGGATGCACTGCTGTTGATTGCTCATAGATTAATAATCCACCCGGCTTTACAGCTTTTTCAAATTTATCTATTGAAGGTTGATTAAGTAAAATTGCAGTATCAAACACAGAGATAATTGGTGAGCTGATTCTGGAATCAGAAACAATTACAATACAGTTTGCTGTTCCGCCTCTCATCTCCGGTCCGTATGACGGCATCCAGCTAACTTCTTTACCTTCAATCATTCCGGCATAAGCAATTAATCTTCCCATCGAAAGAACGCCCTGCCCTCCGAATCCTGCAAAAATTATTTCATGTTCTTTTGTCATTTTAGAATTCCTTATGTAAAAATTTTATTTAATCCTGTGGAACTTTTAAATCACCAAGAGGATAAGTTGGAATCATCTGTTCCTCAAGAAATTTAATTGTTTCAACTGGCGTCATCTTCCATCCCGATGGACAGTTAGAAACAACCTCTATAAAACAAGTTCCCTTTCCCTGCTTTTGATATTCAATTGATTTTATTAATGCTTTCTTAAGTTTTCTTACAGCATTTGGAGTGTGAACAGCTTGTCTTGTTACATAATATGCACCCGGCAGTAAGCAAAGTAAATCTGCAATTTTAATGGGGTTTCCAATTTGTGCAGCATCTCTTCCATACGGGGTAGTTGAAGTAATTTGTCCGATCAAACTTGTTGGAGCCATCTGCCCGCCGGTCATTCCGTAAATTCCGTTGTTGATAAAGATCATTAGAATTTTTTCACCGCGGTTTACAGTATGAATAGTTTCTGCTGTACCAATTGCGGCAAGATCGCCATCACCTTGATATGAAAAAACAAGTTTATCCGGCAGAACTCTTTTAATTCCCGTTGCAACAGCGCTTGCTCTTCCGTGTGCTGCTTCCTGCATATCAATGTTCATATAATTGTATGCAAAAACTGAACAGCCGACAGGTGCAACACCAACTATTTCTTCCTGAATTCCGAGTTCATCAACAACTTCCATTAAAACTTTGTGAACAACACTGTGTCCACAACCGGGACAGTAGTGGAACGGAACATCGGTTAATGTATTAGGTTTACAATAAACCTCTTCAAGTTCAATTCCATCATCTAATAATAATTTTTCGTTCATTTTATTTTCTCCTATACATTAACTGCATTTTGTGATTCGTGAATTGATTCAATTTTATGAAGAACATCTTCCGGCGATAAAATCATTCCACCCATTCTACCGATAAAATGAACAGGAACTTTTCCTTCAACAGCAAGACGAACATCTTCAACCATTTGTCCCGCATTCATTTCAACATCTAACATAAACTCAACCTGATTTGCTAATTCTTTTAATCTATCATAAGGGAAAGGATAAAGAGTAATTGGTCTTAACAATCCAACTTTAATTCCTTTTTCGCGGGCAAGATCAACGGCTTTTTGGCAGATACGTGATGATAATCCAAACGCAACTAAAAGTATTTCTGCATCTTCTGTTTGGATTTCTTCAAAACGAACTTCACTTTGTATTGCTTTATACTTTTCCTGCAAACGAAGATTTACCTGTTCCATTTCTTCGGGCTGGATAAAAAGTGAAGTGATAATATTATGTTCTCTATCTTTCGTCTTGCCAGTTGTAGCCCAGGGTTTGCTTATTTTGGGAAGTGATCCATCTTTAGGAAGAATAACTTTTTCCATCATCTGACCGAGTGCACCATCAGATAATATCATTGCGGGATTACGATATTTTTCCGCTAAACGAAAAGCATCAAAAACAAAGTCCGCCATTTCTTGTACAGATGAAGGAGCCAAAACAATAAGGTGATAATCTCCATGACCACCTCCCTTTGTGGCCTGGAAATAATCACTTTGCGAAGGTTGAATTGTACCTAAACCCGGACCACCACGAACAACATTTACAACCAAACACGGAAGCTGTGCGGAGGCAATGTAGGATATTCCTTCCTGCATTAAACTTATTCCGGGTGATGATGAAGAAGTCATAACTCTTGCACCTGCGCCGGCTGCACCATAAACCATATTGATTGAAGCCACTTCACTTTCTGCCTGAAGCACAACTGTTTTTTTATCTTTTCTGTTTGGAACTTCACGGGTTAAATATTCAATAACTTCTGATTGAGGTGTAATTGGATAGCCAAAATACGCATCAATGTTTGCTCTTATTGCTGCTTCAGCAAGAGCTTCGTTGCCCTTCATCAAGCGAGGTTCTTCAGTTCTAATTTCTTTTTCCATTTTTAAAAACCTTAAATTTATTTTACTGTAGTTTTTTTAGCGGGTTTTGCCTGGCGATAAACTGTTATTGCCGCTTCAGGACAAACGAGTGCACAGTTTACACATCCTGTACAAACATCGTTTATAAGCTCTACAAAGCGATACCCTTTTTCATTAAAATTTTGTGATAATGCAAGGGCATCTTGCGGGCAGGCAACTATGCAAAGTTCGCATCCTTTGCAAATTTTTTGATCTATTATTACTGTTCCTTTAATCATTTTATTCTCTTCCTTAATGTGAGAAATGTTTAATTAATTGCAATTTTACAATCTTAATGCCACCAGCTATTCTTTGTTAATGCCGTTTAATGCTGATTTTTTGGATAGAATTATCAGATTTAGGAAGGATAAAAGACGATGTATTCCTAATTTCGAGAAGGCAAAATTAAGGCAATCTTAACTATCAACAGATAACAATTATTGGGTATGCAATTAAATATGATTTAGGTTATTGCATTGGATTATAGTCCGTTTAGATAATCAGATTTTTGCTTGTCTAAATATTTAAAAATTAAATTGATATATTATTTATAGGTTATTAAATCTTTACATAAAATCTAAAAGTGAATTATGAAAATTCTTAAAGATTCCCTCGGTCTTTACACTGATATGTATCAGCTTTCAATGATGGAAACTTATTTAAAAGAAGGCAAGCATAATTGCTCGGCAGATTTTGATTATTTCTTTAGAAAAATTCCGTACGAAGGCGGCTTTGTAATCTTTAGCGGTTTATCAGAATTGATTGAGAGTTTAAGCGAATTAAAGTTTAGTGATGATGATATTGATTTTCTTCATAAAAAAAATATGAACAACAATTTTTTAGAATACTTAAAAAATTTTTCATTTACGGGTAATATTTATTCAGTTGAAGAAGGCACTATCGTTTTTCCGAATGAACCAATTGTAATGGTTGAAGGACACTTAGCCGAATTACAACTTTTAGAAACCTATTTACTTAATACGCTCAATTTTAATTCTTTAATCTCAACAAAAGCTGCACGAATGCGATTGGTTGCACACGATAAAATTCTTAGCGATTTTGGATTAAGACGTGCACAGGGTTTTGGTGGATTGCAGGCAAGCAAAGCTGCTATCATTGGCGGATTCGATTCTACTTCAAATGTTCTTGCTGCTAAATTATTTAATCTTAATGCAGTTGGAACTATGGCTCATTCTTTTATTCAAAGTTATGATGATGAGCTTACAGCCTTCAGAAAATATGCTGAGTCACACCCGGATAATGCTGTGCTGTTAATTGACACTTACAACACTTTGGAGTCCGGTTTACCGAATGCAATTACTGTCGCTAAAGAATTGGAGAAAACCGGATATAAACTAAAAGGAATAAGGTTAGACAGCGGAGATCTGGCTTATCTTGCTAAAGCAGTCAGGAAAAAACTTGATGATGAAGGTTTGCATTATGTTCAAGTTGTCGTTTCAAATCAGTTGGATGAAAGAGTAATTAAAAGTTTATTAGAACAAGAAGCTCCAATTGATGTTTTTGGTGTAGGAACAAATCTTGTAACAGGTAATCCTGATTCTGCTTTGGATGGTGTTTTCAAGCTTTCAATGTGTGGCGATAAACCCCGATTAAAAGTTTCAGAAAATTTGAGTAAAGTAACTTTACCGGGATTAAAAAAAATTATCCGGTACACCGATAATGATGGCTATTATCAGGCAGATGCTATTGTTTTAAACGATGAAGATACTATCCCAAAAATGTTTCATCCGTTTGATAAAGAAAAATCAAAGGTTTTGAAAAACTATAAATCTGTTGTAATTACTAAAAAAGTTGTTGAGGGTGGAAAACCCACAATTAAATTAGAAAGTGCTGAAACAATCAGGGAAAAAGTAAAAGAAAATTTATCAAAACTTCCATTAGAGTATAAACGATTTGAATATCCACATATTTATAAAGTCGGAATCAGCCAAAAACTTATGAAATTAAGAGATGAATTAAAGATGGAATATTCTTTAAACAATAAATAAGGTTTGATATGAAAGCATTAATTATCGTTGATATTCAAAATGATTTTTTACCCGGTGGAGCATTAGCAGTAAACAATGGTGATGAAGTTATTCCGATCATCAACAAACTTCAGCAATCAGATTATTTTGATTTGGTTGTTGCTACACAGGATTGGCATCCGCAAAATCATAAAAGCTTTGCATCAAATCATCCGGGCAAAAATCCGTTTGATAAAATTTTATTAGATGGAATACAGCAAGTACTCTGGCCTGATCATTGCGTCCAGGGCACAAAAGGAGCTGATTTTCCCTCATCTTTAGATGTTAAAAAGATTGAGGCAATTTTTAGAAAAGGTATGGATGTGAATGTTGATTCATATAGCGGATTTTTTGATAATGGGAAAAGAAAGAATACCGGACTTGATGCTTATCTAAAAGGAAGAAAAGTTGATGAGGTTTATGTTTCTGGTTTAGCGGGCGATTTTTGTGTGTTCTACACGGCTTTGGATTCTGCCGATTGCGGATTTAAAACATTTTTTATTGAAGATGCTACACGCTCCATCAATCAAAATAATTTTGAAGGTGATGTAAAGAAAAAACTATCAGAAAAAAATGTATATGTAATTGCAAGTGGTCAAATCGTTAGTTAATTAAACTAATTTAACTATGGCTAAGCTAAAAACATTGAAGCCACCAATTAACACGAATCCCACGAATTCAAGCCATAATTTTTTAGTGAAAATTCGTGTTAATTAGTGGCAGGTTAATTCTTTGATGAACAATTAATAAACTTTTAAAAAGCTATTTATTAAACCTCACCCCGCCATTCGGCTTTAAATTTAGATCTGATCAATTGATAAAGATCTTCCGGTAAAGGACCTTTTTCAATAATCTTTATATTTGATTTTAAATGCTCAAGGTTCGTTGTTCCAACGATTGCTGAATCTATACCTTTTGTAAAAACTGTAAATCGAAGAAAAGTATCCAGCCAATTTTCCTGCTCAGGTAATTTCATTGCTTTCCAACGATGCCAGTATTCTTCGACATATTTACCAGTTGGGGTTTTATCATATCTCCACGGAGCGTTTGCAATTGGGCGTTTAGCAATTACTCCCATTCCTTTTACTTTGGCTTTTTTTATTGCTCCATCAATATCAATCTGATCGCAAATATTTACAGATGTTTGTATGCTGCCAAAAGAATTTGAATCTACTGCAAATTTTAACTCTTCATTCTCACCCGAGTAAGCAACTATTTTAACTTTACCCTGCTCAACAGTTTTATGTAAAGCTTCTATCACCTCACCACTTTTCAGAACATCCAGATTACAGGAATGAAGATGAACTATATCAAGATAATCAGTTTTCATCAGTTTCAGGGCGTTATCAACTCCGGCAATAACAATATCATAAGTCCAGTCTTTAAAACCTTCAATATCATATCCAACTTTTGTAGAAAGGATAAATTCGTTTCTTCTATGCGAAATGTATTTCCCGATTCGTTCTTCACTTGCGTAATAACCGCGGGCTGTATCTATCAGATTTATTCCAAGATCCAAAACAGAATTGAGAATTTTCTCAGAATCTTTTTCAGATAGTGCATAATCACCAATCTCACCGGCTCCAAAGCCTAGTGCTGAGATTTCTAATCCTGTATTTCCAAATTTTCTGTAAATCATATTTTTGTTTTTCTTCGTAGCTCAGTCCGCCGCGGCGGATTAGTCTGAGATTGCTGAGTTATACAAAATTTATATTTCGCAGACTGAAGTCTGCGCTACGTTATTTCTGGAGAAGATTCATCAATCTCATCAATAATATATTCTGCTTGAAGGACTTCAGAGCAAGGGACTAATAACTTAATCTCATAAGCAAAATTTTTGTCTTTATTTCCAGTAAGATTTGCTGCTGCCCGATAATCAGCCCCGCCTAAATTTATTGGAGTTGATTTGCGCGTATATAAAAAGGGATGAATATTATTTTCTTCAAGTACAGATTTCAAATAATTAATTTTTTGCTCATCGGATGAACCAAACACACGAGCCATTCCTTCATAAATTTCATAATTGGAATGTTCATTACATAGAAAGATGCCATTTACCCGCAGTCCACATTTTTTGCAGTAAGCTTGATGACAAATTGCACAAACACCTTTTGCATTATCATCGGGATGATTAAAACAACTTACATCATCAATAAAAATTGTACCACACCTAATACAGAATTCTGAGTCTTTAGATATTTCTGTCCCACAAAAATCACATAAAAGTTTATCAGGCATTGTTGATCTCCTGGTTTCTGGATACTGGATTCTTGATTCTGGATATTTGTTTCTGGATGTTGTAAAAAGTCGAGTTCATTTTTACCTGCATCATAATCCAGCATTAATAATCGATTATATTCAACTGTAAAAATATTTATGTTAAAGAACTTTACTCTCAACAGACAAGTCTCCCCGATTCGCTCTGATCATTCTGGAGTAAAGCGAAAGATTGGGATCGAATAAAAATTTAAGCCAAAGTTTTGTATAGGATTTATGATAAACAAGATTATCATAAAACTCTGGTGCTGCTGCTTTTACTTTGGGAAGATTATTCCAGGGAATTGATGGAAAATCATGATGTTCGTTATGATATCCAACATTAAGTGCTAAAACATTAATTGGTCCGTAGTAACTATAAGTTTCCTGCGGAGGTGCAATAAGATAATGCTCTTGAATCCATCTTGCGCCAAGCGGATGAAATCCGATTGAAAAGAAGAATGAAAAAACAAGATATAAAAATGATATCCATCCAAAGAAAATTATTACTAATGCATCCACTCCAAACACAACAATCCAATTAATGATAGTCCAGAAATTCATAAACTTAATTTCTTTTAATCTAGGTGTTCTAAGCGCTTGAAAAACAGGGAACAGAATTTCCCAAAATGCTTTACCCAAAAATGTGCTTCCGATTAACTTTGCTTCCCATTTGCTTGCAAGATCGGCATCAAGATAATAATCACCCTGGAATGAATGATGTTTTAAATGATAACTTCTGAAAGACACAGAACTTGGCAGTACATTAGGTATGTCTGCAATTATTCCTGAAATAAAATTAAGTGTTCTGTTTTTAAAGATAAGATTATGAGCAGCTTCATGAATCAAAACATAGCAAGCATGATTTGCAAAAGCACCAACTAAAAAAGCTGCAATAAGTGCAAGCCACCAGGATTGACCCGAAAGCAAGTATGCAATAGTTATCTGTAATCCCACGACAAAAAGAATAATTAAAAAGCTGTATGGATTTCTTCCAATTTGTTCCCGCACTTCAGGATGCGCTTTTAATATTGCACGCGTTCTCTCTTTATGAGGTTCAGGTGTATTTGAAAATTGAAATTCTTTTTTTGCAGAAGTCATTTGAGTTGCCTTTATTTTATTAGACACTTCGACAACACAAAATTACGATAAAATAATGAAACTTATTTGTGTGGGGAAAAAACATTTATCACACTGAGCGCAGCCGAAGTGTGATCAGAAAAATGTTTTATTGTCATTACTTCTTTACTGCGCTCGTGATGATTAATTAAAATAACTTTAAAACTAAAATGCCGTTACAAAACCAACTCCGATTTTTGCATATTCCTGTTTAAAATCATATGTAAGCTCACCAACTAAACGGACATTTCTTTTTAGCAAATATCCTAAATGCCCGGAGAGTGTTTTGTAATTTAAATCTGTCTGATCCGATTCGATCCAGTTAAATAAGCCGACCGCATACCATTTGCTATCATCTCCGTTGGGACGATAAATAAGCTCTGCAAATGCACCGCGGGTTTTAAGATCTTTGGGAGGATTAATATAAAATATTCCTCCATTTCTAAAGAAATATGGGTTACCATCTTTTCTTTCCACATACTGAAGGTTCATTTCCAATGGATCAAAACTTATTGTTGCATCGCCACCAAGCATCCATAATTCATTTGTTTCATTAAAATCTCCTTCAGGACTTTTTTGCTCTTCTTTACCCCAATAGCCCATTGCGCCAAGTCTTAGATGTTCGCCAGCATCCTGCGAAATTCTTCCCATAATATTTTTGTATTTATCATTATCAAAATTACCGCCCATAAATCTTTCACCAATTCCGCTGCCATTTACAATTTCCAATGTTACGTCAGTACCGCTATCAAATCCATAAGCAAACATAATCCCTCTATCATAAGTAAGATCGACCTGTGAATTTCCCGGTCGTACTTTGTATATAAAATAATCATCTTTAGTTAAACGTAGTTCTCTTTTAAAGATTGGATCACATACCTGAAATTGTCCAATGGAAACATCAAGTGTACTGCCAAATAAATTATTAAACATTAACCACGCATCCTCAATTTTTCCTGCTTCGCCATTCTCAAGAATGTAGTAAACATAGTATGAAACATCTTTTGCAATTGAGCCACCTGATAAAAGTTTAAATAATACAGGAGTTGTAAAATCAGATTGCTCGGTTTTAGTTTGATTATATGTAACATATCCTTCCAATCTTAAAGCAAGTGGAAGTTCACGGATTAGTGATAACTCCGGATCACCCGTTTCAACAAAATATCTTGGTGCATCCTGATCTTTAAGAACAAATCCGTTTGCAGCAAACTCATCCCCATAAGCTTTTAGTTTTGGAAAAGGTGAATGGCAGGTTTTACATGTCATTCCATATTTTCTTGCAAATGCTGGAATAGCAAAAATATCTGATGTGATGATTGACGTAATTATGAAAG
>DAIRCT010000098.1:0-9795 GCA_036796535.1 Ignavibacteriaceae bacterium | reverse complement strand
TTTTTTCTTCTTCCGGATTATTGAACTGACACTTCTGTTCTTTTCTTTGATTGAAAAATCCGCCGTTGCTGCCATCAATTTTTTCTGCAGATGCTAACCAGACGAGTGTGTCAGCACCCTCTTCAATTGTTCTTCCTTCGATTAAAGAAAATACTTTTAGCATAAATTTACCAAATGCATTTTGTTCTCTGAACAATTCGGTTGAAGGAACAAAGCCCGGTGTAAATGAATAAACAGAAATATTTTCTTTCTCAAGTCTTCTTGCCCACTCACGAGTTAACATTCTGTTTGCCTGCTTAGTTTGTTTGTAAGCAAGAGTTTCATTGTATTTTCTTTTATCGAAATTTATATCATCAATATCAAGTCCGCCCGCATAATGAGAAGCAGTATTTATAATTCTTGACGGAGCTGCATTTCTCAATTCATCCAAAAGAAGTTTTGTAAGAAGATGATGACCAAGCACATTAACTGCAAAAGTTTGTTCGACATTAAGCTCTGTTAATTTCTTTGTCTTTGTCCAGAGTCCGGCATTGTTAATCAGTACATCAAGTTTTGATTCTTCTTTTTTGAACTGCTCAGCAAAGTTAATAATAGAATCAACCGAAGCAAGATCAAGATGTCGCACAAAAACATTTGGATTGCCTGTTTCTTTAACTATTTCTTCTCTTGCTTCATTTGCAGAATCGAGAGAACGGCAGGCCATATAAACTTTGGCTCCAAGTTTTGCAATTTGTATAGCTGCTTCTTTGCCGATGCCTTTATTAGAACCGGTTATTATTACTGTTTTATCTTTCATTTTATCCTCGTTTTCTTGTGTTATTGTTTGAAAATATAACAAGAAGCAAGGGTAATTCGTTCCTTTGGTGATCATTGTAGTAGGGACAGGGCTTGCCCTGTCCGCTTTTAATTTTTATGTATAAAATTTAATATCATCGGGAGGGGTCAAGCCCCTCCCCTACAAACAAAAATTAATTTATTCATCAAATTATTTTATGAACCTAACGTGCGTTTAACAGGTTTTAAGAAGTGTGAAAAATTTTAAGAGTGAAGAAGACAATATTATTTTATTGTAACTTTAAGTATTCAACTTCTGCTTTGAATTTCCCTTCCTGTTTATCCCCAATCAGCAAAGATATTTCTTTGATATTATTAAGTGGAATTTTTTTGCCTGATTTGGTTTCTTTACCAAAGTAATAAAGTTTGAACTGGTCAAATGAAATCTTTAAAGTTATCCATTCATCCTTCTTTGTTTCAAATGTTGAAGTGTAAAAGTAACCGGAAAAGTAAGTCGTCTCTTTCATTGAAATGCTGTAACGCTTTCCATCACCTTTGATTTTTATTTCTAATCCGGAAAAGTTTTCAAAGTTGTAATCTTTAACGGAACTTCTCATCGAAGCAAATCCGCCGTTATTTTCTAAAGAAACATTTCCGCTGAAAATAATTTTATCATCTTCAACATTTACTTTTGATGAACTTAATCCACCCATCACTCCATCGTTAACAATGCGCCATTTATTTTCGGTTTTCATTATTGATGAGTTGAGAAGATATTCATCCTGATTTTCTTTTATTGATGTAATCATAAGAATTGCTGATAATATAATTGTTGGTAAATTCATTTTGTTGCTTTATTGTTATTGTGTTTTACTTAATTACAAAACAACAATATGTTTCAATTCGTTCAATCTATCTTCGGGAAAGCCAAAATAATTAAAAAACGAAACTTTATACTTTAGACTAAAGGAGAAGCTCCTTTGATATATCTAACCAGATAATTATAAGTTTTCTGTAATTATTAAATAAGATATTCTTCAATTATAACCAACGATTAAGTATTTTAAACTATTAAAAAAAATTTTTTATCATAATTATATGGAAACCAAAAATGAGCTTTAAAATTATATGGACAAAAATAGACGAAGCCCCTTTGCTTGCAAGTTACTGCCTGCTGCCGATTCTCAAATCTTACACTAAAGGAACAGGTATTGAGTTTGAAGTAAAAGATATATCATTGGCAGGAAGAATAATTGCAAACTTCCCGGACTATCTCACCAAAGAGCAAAAGATTCCCGATTACCTTGCAGAACTCGGTGAGTTAACTCAACATCCTGATGCAAACATTATTAAACTCCCTAATATCAGTGCCTCGGTTCCGCAGCTAAAAGCAGCAATAAAAGAGTTACAGGATAAAGGATATAAAATTCCTGATTATCCCGAAGAGCCAAAAACAGATGAAGAGATAAAATTAAAAGAGAGATTTGCCAAAGTGCTTGGCTCTGCTGTTAATCCGGTACTAAGAGAAGGCAACGCAGACAGACGTGCCGCTGCTTCAGTAAAAAAGTTTGCCCAGAAACATCCGCACAAAATGATGAAACTCTGGCCTGAATCCGGATCCAAAACAAGAGTTGCATATATGAATCAAAAAGATTTTTACGGCACTGAGAAATCTGTAACTATGGATAAAGATGATGTTGTTAAGATTGAGTTCGTTGACACAAAAGGAAACGTGACTGTTTTAAAAGAAAGTCTTAAACTTCTAAAAGATGAAGTTGTTGACAGCGCAGTAATGAATGTTAAAGAACTCAGAAAATTCTACGCTGAGCAAATTGAAGAAGCAAAGAAAGATAATGTTTTGCTTTCACTCCATCTAAAAGCAACGATGATGAAAATCTCCGATCCAATAATGTTTGGTCACGCTGTTTATGTTTACTATAAAGATGCGCTTGATAAACACGCTGATACATTAAAACAAATTGGTGCAAATGTAAATAACGGTTTGATGGATGTTCTTGAAAAACTAAAAAAACTTCCCGATGAAAAAAGAAAAGAAATTGAAAACGATATAAACAAAGTTTATGAGTATCGTCCCGAACTGGCAATGATTGATTCGAGAATCAATAAAACAAATCTTCATGTCCCAAATGACGTAATAGTTGATGCATCAATGCCGAATGTTGTTCGCGACGGCGGGAAAATGTGGAATAAAAAAGATGAACTTCAGGATTGCATTGCAATGATTCCTGACCGAAGCTACGCAACAATTTATCAGACAATTATAGAAGATGCAAAAACCAAAGGGCAGTTTGATCCCGCAACAATGGGCGCTGTTTCTAATGTCGGATTGATGGCAAAGAAAGCTGAAGAGTACGGCTCACACGATAAAACTTTTGAAGTTAAAGGCGATGGCGTTGTTCGCGTTATAAATTCAGAAGGAAAAGTTTTGATGGAACAACCTGTTGAAGCTGGTGATATTTTCAGAATGTGCCAGGCAAAAGATGAAGCAATAAAAGATTGGGTTAAACTTGCAGTTAACAGAGCAAGAGCTTCCGATACTCCCGCAATTTTCTGGCTGGATGAAAACAGAGCACACGACAGAGAAATAATTGCAAAGGTTAAAAAGTATTTGCCTGAACACGATACAACCGGACTTGAAATAAAAATCCTTAAACCGGTTGAAGCAATGAAATACACTCTTGAAAGAACAAGAAAAGGTTTGGATACAATTTCTGTAACGGGAAATGTTCTCCGTGATTACTTAACGGATTTATTCCCGATACTTGAACTTGGCACAAGCGCACGAATGCTTTCAATAGTTCCTTTACTTAAAGGTGGCGGATTATTTGAAACAGGCGCCGGCGGTTCCGCACCAAAACATGTTGATCAGTTATTAAAAGAAAATCATTTAAGATGGGACTCGCTTGGTGAGTACTGCGCACTCGTTCCATCGTTTGAAATGGTTTATGATAAAACGAAAAATCCAAAAGCAAAAGTATTGGCTGAAACTCTTGATAAAGCTGTGCTGAAGTATCTTGAAAATGGGAGGATGCCATCACGCAAAGCCGGTGAGATTGATAACCGCGGAAGTTCGTACTATCTTTCATTATACTGGGCTGAGGCATTAGCAAATCAAAATGATGATGCTGAATTAAAAAATCGTTTTACAAAAATTTATAAAGAGCTTTCAGCAAACGAACAAAAAATTGTAAGCGATTTAATTTCTGTGCAGGGAAAACCCGCTGATATTGGCGGATATTATTTGCCAGATGATATAAAAGCTGCTGTAGTTATGCGTCCCAGTGCAGTGTTTAATAAGATAATTGATGAGATGTAGAAAAGATTTTAGATAAAATAATTTTAACAATTAACGGACAGAGAAAAAATCTTTGTCCGTTTTTCTAAAAAAGAAATATACTTACTTAGTGTTAACATTTTTCTGCTATCTGAAAGTAGCAATTTCGAAGCACTTCAGTGTCAAACAAGCAGAAACTTTAGTAGAAGTACAAAGCTTGACCTGCCTGCCGGCAGGCAGGTTTAATCACTGAACTATCAATTTCTTAAAGCCGCTGTTAGCCGGTCGTTGTTTTTTTCCAGTGTTGGCTCATAATATAATATTGTCACACCAGAGTTTAGTGTTTTTGTATTTATGAGTTTCAACATCAGACTGTCTTTGATTTCTTCAAATAATTTTAGTCCTTTTCCTTCGATGATAGGATGAATACAAATTTGAAATTCATCAATTAGATGATTGTTTAAAAGTTGAATAATCAAACTGCGACTACCGATTAAAATGTCCTTACCTGATTGTTGTTTGAGTTCCAACACTTTTTCTCTAAGTGGAAGGTCTGAAAGCTTTGCACTGTCCCAATTAGTGTTCTTTAATGTGACAGAGAAAACAAGTTTTGGAATTTTGTTTATTGAAATTGCAAAGTCGTCCATTGATTTTTTACCTGATGGATTTTGTAAAAGTGTTTGCCAAAATAGCATTAGTTGGTAAGTCGTCCGACCGTATAAAATTATACCTGCATTGTCAATTAATTCGGTGTAATGTTGATGTAGTCCTTCATCAACAACCCCTACAGTATGGTCGCAAACTCCGTCTAGTGTCATATTGATTGCAGCAATTACTTTTCTCATTTGTTTCCAGGTTTTTCTAAAATATCTTTTGATGTTTGAGTTCCGAGTTGCTCGGCTAATCCGATTAGAAGTCCTTCTGTCCCCCGAATGTAACAAAGCCGATAAATATTCATGTAATTAACCACTTCTCCAACTACTTTAGCTCCGTGTTTTTCAAGTCGGGATAACAATTCGTCAAGGTTGTCCACCCTAAACATAATACGGAGATAACCAAGAGAATTTACTGGTGCAGTCCTGTGGTCTGAAATAGTTTTGGGAGTTAGAAATTGCGAAAGCTCAAGTCGGCTGTGTCCGTCTGGTGTTACCATCATTGCAATTTCAACAGATTGATTTCCAAGTCCTGTTATACGTCCTGCCCATTCACCTTCAACCAACATCCGTCCTTCTAATATTAATCCAATTTCTGTAAAAAAAGCGAC
This sequence comes from Ignavibacteriaceae bacterium, assembly GCA_036796535.1. Taxonomy (GTDB): domain Bacteria; phylum Bacteroidota; class Ignavibacteria; order Ignavibacteriales; family Ignavibacteriaceae; genus IGN3. The sequence continues at coordinate 4,462 of DAIRCT010000098.1, read as the reverse complement.
AGCATTATCGAGGGATTCTACAACGATTCCAACATTATTCATTTCGTGTAATTTACTTTTTTCCATTGTCTATTCATTTAGTTAATTTTTCGTCAGGCAAAACTGTCCTTATCTTGTCATAATTTTGTTAGTAGTGGGTCGTCCTACAGTGACCGCTAACAAAATTCTTACACAATCCCAATAATTATCGGGACAAGTTATTGTGTAAATAAATATTTAAATTCTCTTAAAAAAGATTAACAAAAAATAATTTGAAAAAAAACCTCTTTTAACTTTTATACTTAACTATATTCTCCGCCATTCCATCAAACACAAAGAAGTGAAGTGGTAAAACTCAATTCCGGATTAAACTGACCAATAATTATACAAAAGTTTGTTGCCAGGAGAATTAAAATCAATTAAGCCCGGGGGAATTGTCTGTAAATGTTTTGCTTATATATTCGGTGTAACAATACTATGTAATTCTTGATATGAACGCTTAGGCACGATACCTCTCGGAAGGTTGGGAGCAACATTTTCTGAAAAAAATTTATCACTCTCTGCTTTGGAATTCCATACTTCTAAAACAACCCAACCCTCTTCCGATGAATATGAACAGTGCAGAATGAAACCGGGTGACTTTCGAACAGCTTCGTGGAGAAAGGTAGAAACCTGATCATAACCTTCCGCTGTTTGCCCCTTAACTATTGTTCTGAGAAGTATTGCCATCTTATGTACTCCTTTCAAAGTATGATTTGTTATTTAGTTAATTAGAGTGTATTAATGATGTAAAGTAATTTTTGTGCTTAATAAATTCTTTACCTCAAATAAGTAAAGGGGTTAAAAATCTGCTTATTATTCTTGTCTAAAGTGGACTCGCTCTAAATTTTCAGGAAAGTATTGTTAAAATTATCTAACGGGTTAAAACTGCTCTGGGCAAAATTATGAAATGATAAAGAAATATTCCAAATTATTTTCACTCAGAAATGTGTTCTGATAAAACTGAATAGCATATTAATCTTACATAAAATTTAGCAATAATAATTCAATACTCATTTTGAAATTTTTTAATTTTTATATCTCACAAAATTCTCCGCCATTCCATTAAACACAAAAAAGTGAAGTGGTAAAACAGAATACCAATAGATTCTGCCAATTAAACCCTTGGGACGGAATAATGTTTTAATCAAGAAGGAAAACTATGCCCCAGTGCAGTGTTTAATAAGATTATTGATGAGATGTAGAAAAGATTTTAGATAAAATAATTTTAACAATTAACGGACAGAGAAAAAATCTTTGTCCGTTTTTTTATTTGAGAAGTTGTAATTCATTTTAAATTTATTGTTTGATTATTTACTGGTTTCCACCATTGCCCAATTGCTAACCATATTAAAATTGTTATTCCACCTGCTATCATTTTTTCTTTTGTAAGTTCACCGGAATTTGTCAAAAGTATGATAAAACAATGAAGTCCACCTGCTGCAAAATAAGATTTTGATTTCTCTGTAAACTGTCCGATTAAAAAGGAGCCGGCAATGCAAATTAAAAGAAATGCTGTAAAGTCAAACGCCGTGTTGAAGCGAAAATGCCATGCCCACCAAAAAATTCCGATTAATAAGAAGCGAAATTTTGTTGCAAGTTGTCTTAATGCATCTTGTAAGTATCCTCTCCAAAATATTTCTTCTAATACTGCATAGATTAAGTTGATACCAGCAAACAAAAAAGCAAAATAATGTTGGTTTATTTGGTAATCATTAGCAAGACCAATAAATGAAAAAACCACAAATGGTGTAATGGCAATTGTAATATTTTTAATTGAAGAATTCCCCAAAAAACTAATTGTTCTAATAAAAGATTTGTCAATAAGTAAAGCTAATGTGGCAGCAATTAAAGTTCCTAAACAAGCAGGAAGATAAGTCAAGTTGCTAAGGAAGAAACCCTTTGTCAGAGTAAGATAATGTGAGGTTAAAAAACCGGAATTAAAAAGTCCAGAAATTGAAAAAGCAACAAAATAAAAAATGACTATCAAATGCCATTTAATTTTAGAGGATGGATTTATAGTAGTTGTCGTCATTAATTTTTATTTAAAGCATAAAGTTTAATGTTATTGCGTTTCTTAAAATGGCATATAACGGTTTACCGCTTCGCGAAGGCGGGGCATTTCAGCACTACTGTTGATTTGAAAAACTAAAGTTTGGTTAAGCATAAAAGTGTCATAGAAACACGTCACCTCTGCTTTGGGCATTACCGTTTTAGCGGTTCGTTGTTTTTCTAACGTCAAATTTGCCCCTTATAATTCGGGTCAAATTCCACAATCCATTCAATACCATATTTATCTCTGAACATTCCGGCATATGAACCCCAAGGGCTGTCGCCGATCTGCCCTTCAATATCTCCACCTGCTGATAATCCGTAAAATATTTTATCTGCTTCTTCACGACTTTCAGCACTAACTAATATTTTGGACCTGTTTTCGTTTTCATTTACCCGTCCCATAAATTCGGGGACGTCATTGGCTATTAATACATTATGCTTGCCAATAGGCAAAGCAATATATATTATCTTATTTGCATCGTTATCAGCTACCGGAAATTCAGGGCTCGATAGGTCTTTGAAACGAATGATCTTTACAAACTCTCCGCCAAAAACTGATTTGTAAAAAGTGAATGCTTCTTCGGCATTTCCATTGAAGTTGATCCAGGGGTTAATTGTTCTCATATGTTTATTTTTTAATTATTTTATTATTTCTTATTCCAAATATCTGAGTAAAAGGTGTTGCAATACAATGACGCATAACATAATTGTTTACGCTATAACTTTTCCCTCAATTTATCGTTACTGCGTATATCCTTAATTAAATTCTCCCGCATAAAATTAACAAAAACCACTTTTAACTTTTATATCTCACTATATTCTCCGCCATTCCATCAAACACAAAAAAGTGAAGCGGTAAAACAGAATACCAGTATAATCTTCCGAGTAAACCTTTGGGACGAAATGTTGCTGTTTGTTGTAAAAAGTTTTTTCCGCTCTTCTCTACAATCTTCAACTCAAGCCACGCTTCGCCGGGAAGTTTCATTTCAGCATAAAGCAGTAATCTTTTGTTTTCTTTATCAGCCGCAAGCACCCGCCAGAAATCAAGTGTATCGCCGGTGTGAATTTCTGTTTTGTTTGTTCTGCCTCTTCGCAATCCAACACCGCCGGCAATTTTATCTAAAAATCCGCGCAAGTGCCATAGCCAATCACCGTAATACCATCCGCGTTCACCACCGATTGACCAGATGTTTTCTAAAACCCGTTCAACACTTGTTGTAATTTCTTTTTCTCTTTTATCAAAAAAGCATCCGTTGGTTGGAACGTTGATATGCTCGAGCAATGAGTTATCAACATAACTTGATATAAGTGAATCTTTCCAGCTTGATACAACATTGTTCTGTTCAATCTTTTGAAATGCAAGCTGCACTGCTTCTTTGTATGATATCGGTTTTATGCCGAGCATTTTTTCAAGCTCGTTATCTTTTGCAACCACTTCAACTTTCATACTATTAACAAGATTTATTGCAAGCATATATGATGTTGATGTGACGAAGTAAAGCCAGTAAGAAGAAAGTCGTGGAGTCATAATGGGAACAGTATAAATAAATCTTTTAAGTCCGCGTACTTCTGCAAACTGAAGAAGCATTTCTTTGTAAGATAAAATATCCGGTCCGCCAACATCGTAAGATTTATTAAATGTTTCAGGCCTTAGTAAAACTCCCGTGAGATATTCTAAAATATTTCTTATTGCAATCGGTTGATGTTTTGTGTTAAGCCATTTGGGAGTAATCATCACGGGAAGTTTTTCAACAAGATCGCGAATGATTTCAAATGAAGCACTTCCTGAGCCGACAATTATTCCCGCTTTAATTGATGTAAGTGGAATTCCGCTTGCTGCAAGAATTTCCTCAACTTTTTTTCTTGATGCGAGATGCTTTGAAAGTTTTTCTTCGTTTGTAATTCCGCCGAGATAAATAATCTGTTTAACGGAAGTTTGCTTAACAAGTTTTATAAAATTATTAGCCGAGGTTTCTTCAAGCGAACCAAAATCTTTTACATTTGAGCTCATTGAGTGAATGAGATAATAAGCAGCATCAATTTCTTGTAAAGATGAACTTGCAACAGATGGAGTAAAATTAATAGATTCCTGCCTGTCTGCCGACAAGGCAGGCTTTCGCAGGAATGACAATGTAAGAGGATCAGAAATGTCTTTCAGAAAATCAACTTCAAATACAGAAACATTTGGATGCTTATAAATTCCATCTGTAGGAAATCTTTTTTTATCACGCACACAGCAAACAACTTCGTGTCCCTGTTCAATCAAAACAGGAAGAAGTCTTTTGCCAATATATCCGGTTGCGCCGGTTAAAAGTATTTTCATAATACATTAAACATATAAAACAATTAAATAATTCCAATCATCATCAAAGTTAATTAGATAAAAAAA
>DAIRCT010000097.1:0-9981 GCA_036796535.1 Ignavibacteriaceae bacterium | reverse complement strand
AATAGATGGGAGACTTTGAAGCGGTGGCGCCAGTCACCGTGGAGTCGAAATGTGAAATACCATCCTTACTTTGTTCGAATTCTAACCCAGACCCTTGAATCAGGGTCAGGAACAGTGTTAGGCGGGTAGTTTGACTGGGGCGGTCGCCTCCTAAATTGTAACGGAGGCTCTCAATGGTTCCCTCAGCATGGTTGGTAATCATGCGGCGAGTGTAAAGGCAAAAGGGAGCTTGACTGCGAGACTTACAAGTCGAGCAGGTGCGAAAGCAGGACTTAGTGATCCGACGGCTGCGAGTGGAAGTGCCGTCGCTCAAAGGATAAAAGGTACGCCGGGGATAACAGGCTGATCTTACCCAAGAGTTCATATCGACGGTAAGGTTTGGCACCTCGATGTCGGCTCATCGCATCCTGGGGCTGAAGAAGGTCCCAAGGGTTTGGCTGTTCGCCAATTAAAGCGGTACGTGAGCTGGGTTCAGAACGTCGTGAGACAGTTCGGTCCCTATCCTATGCGGGCGCAGGATACTTGAGAAGGGTCGCTTCTAGTACGAGAGGACCGAAGTGAACGTATCTCTAGTGCACCAGTTGTCACGCCAGTGGCATCGCTGGGTAGCTATATACGGTTGTGATAAGCGCTGAAAGCATCTAAGCGCGAAGCACGCTTCAAGATTAGGTATCCCTCCCGATTTATCGGGACTAAAGACTCCTCGTAGATGACGAGGTTGATAGGCTGCAGGTGTAAGTATAGTAATATATTCAGCCGAGCAGTACTAATAGGTCGTGAGGCTTATCCATTAAATTTTTATATACAGATTTGATTCTCTCTTACAGGCTCACTCTTTCAATTTTTATTTTAGTTTTTTGCTGGAATTGATTCAGCACAGTGTTTAAATTTTGGTGGTTTTAGCCTGGGTGTTACACCTCTTCCCATTCCGAACAGAGAAGTTAAGCCCCAGAACGCCGATGGTACTGCATGCGCAGGTGTGTGGGAGAGTAGGTCGCTGCCAGAATTTATTTTAATCCCGATCTTTGATCGGGATTTTTTTTATTTAAATTTTTTTATCAAACTACTTTTATTTTATTTTTGTGTTGAGCAGATAAATTGCCCCTTGATTAAATTTTAAGTAATTCTATTTAGGTTGCGTTATAAATTTTTATATCTACACAAATTTCATACTTCGTTTTAATGTCAGAAGATACTAAAATAAAATCCACATTATTATGCTATCATTGTGGTGATGTATGCAAAGATTCCTCAATTAATATTGATGAAAAATACTTTTGCTGTTCTGGTTGTAAAACTGTTTACGAAATACTGAATCAGAATCAGCTTTGCACTTATTATAATTTGGATAACTTCCCGGGTATCTCTCAAAAAAATTATCAGTTTAAAAAATTTGATTATCTGGATGATCTTCAGATAGTTAATAAATTAATTGATTTTAAAGATGATAAGCTGACTAAAGTAACCTTTTTTATTCCTCAAATGCATTGTAGTTCCTGCATCTGGCTGCTAGAAAATCTTAATAAGTTGAATCCTTACGTTATCCATTCAAGTGTAAATTTTGTTCGTAAAGAGTTGGCTGTAAAATACCTTAATGAAAAAATTTCGTTGAGGGATATTGTAATTCTTATAACTTCTATTGGTTATGAGACGCAGATAAGTCTTGAAAGTGTTGAAAGAAAATCCACTGTAAAATCCAACAAAAGTCTTTATTATAAAATCGGTATTGCGGGTTTTTGCTTTGGCAACATAATGCTACTAAGCTTTCCTGAATATCTATCTATGGATTTATCCGAAACTATTTTTAGAAAATTTTTTGGATATCTTAATCTCATCTTATCACTTCCCGTTTTTCTTTACTCTGCATCGGATTATTTTATTTCAGCGTACAAAGGGTTAAGAAAAAAAATAATAAATATTGATGTGCCTCTCTCTTTAGGTATCATGGTTTTGTTTTTTAGAAGTGCTTACGAAGTTTTGATTTTACACGGTGCCGGCTATTTTGATTCATTAAGCGGACTAGTATTCTTTTTATTGATTGGAAGACTTTTACAGGAAAAGACTTATGATGCTTTAAATTTTGAAAGAGATTATAAAGCTTATTTTCCGCTTGCAGTTACTATAAAGCAAAATGAAATTGAAAAATCTATTCCGGTTTCAAATCTGATGATTGGTAATAGAATAATTATCAGACAAAATGAGATTATTCCTGCTGATTCAATTTTAATGAACGGGGACGGACTAATTGATTATAGTTTTGTTACCGGTGAATCCAATCCTGTTCATAAAGTAAGCGGCGAAATAATTTATGCGGGTGGTAGGCAAACAGTCAGTGCTATTGAGCTTGAAGTAATTAAAGAAGTATCTCAAAGTTATCTTACACAATTATGGAACAATGATGCTTTTAACAAAAAAATAGAAAGCAAGTTTACTAGTTTCTCCAATTCCGTTAGTAAATATTTTACTATTATAGTTTTAGCAATTGCATTTATTGCCGCAGTTATTTGGTATCCGATAAATAGTGCCACAGCATTAAATGTTTTTACTGCAGTTCTAATTGTCGCTTGCCCATGTGCACTGGCACTTTCAACACCATTTACTCTTGGTAACACGATGAGAATCTTTGGTAGAAATCGCTTCTATCTAAAAAATTCTTCTGTGGTTGAAAAGATGGCTAAGATCAACTCAATTGTTTTTGATAAAACTGGAACTATAACTGAACCGGGTAAATCAGATATTATTTATCATGGAAAAGTTTTAACACCAGACCAGCTTAAAATTATTAAATCACTTGTTAGAAATTCTACACATCCCATCAGCAAAAAAATATTTGATTCTATAGATGAGGTGGACTTATATCCTGTTACAAAGTACACTGAAGAAACAGGTAAAGGAATTTCAGGTATTGTTTATGGTCATATTGTTAAAATTGGAACCTCAGAATTTTTAAACCATTTAGAAACCGGAAAAAATAATAACGTTCTTCAGACAAAAACCTTTGTTTCAATCGATTCAGAATTTATTGGTGAGTTTATTTTATTAAATTCCTACCGGGAAACTATTAGTGAGACAATAAAAAATCTTTCAAAAAGGTTTCAACTTTCACTGCTTTCAGGTGATAATGCTGGTGAGAAGGAAAATCTTTTAAGAATTTTTGAAAACGAAAATCAGTTACACTTTAAGCAATCACCTGAGGATAAATTAACTTTTATAAAAAATCTGCAGGAAAGAAACAAAAAAGTTTTAATGATCGGTGATGGATTAAATGATGCGGGTGCATTAAGCCAAAGTGATATTGGAATTGCAGTTACAAACGATATAACTAACTTTACGCCCGCTTGCGATGCAATTCTTGATTCAAAACAACTAAGATTAATTCCTGATTTTTTGAAATTTACTAAAACAAGTCTATATATTATTTATATAAATTTTATAATTTCTTTTATTTATAATTTTGTCGGATTAAGTTTTGCTGTTCAAGGTAAGTTATCGCCTTTGGTTGCTGCCGTACTGATGCCTTTAAGTTCTATTTCTGTAGTTTTAGTTGCCACTTTAGCTACAAATTTTATCGCAAAAAAGAGAGGATTATTATCTTAGTAATAATTGTTTTGATAGGTATTAGTTTGCTTATTGCAGCTGGCTTTTTAATAGCTTTTCTTTGGAGTGTAAAAACGGGGCAATATTCAGATACCTATACTCCTTCGGTTCGTATCCTTTTTGGAGATGAAAAAAATCCACAGCAAAAAGAGGATAAACCTTTAACCAAAAATGGAAATAAATCTTAACTTCAATTACAGGAGCGCTTATGCAGTTAGAAAAGTTTAGCTACGATAATAAGATAGTGAGAGACTTTGCGATAGCAACATTGGTTTGGGGCGTTGTTGGTATGCTTGTTGGCGTATTGATAGCCAGCCAGTTGTTTGCCCCCGATCTTAACTTTAGTATTCCATTTTTAACTTTTGGAAGAATTCGTCCGCTTCATACAAACGCTGTTATTTTTGCGTTTGTTGGTAATGCTATTTTTACGGGAATTTATTATTCACTTCCACGCCTTTCAAAAGCCAGTATGTTCAGCCCGCTTTTAAGTCGTATTCATTTCTGGGGATGGCAATTAATTATCGTTGCTGCTGCAATTACTCTTCCGTTAGGTTTTAATTCCAGTAAAGAATATGCAGAACTTGAATGGCCAATTGATATCGCGATAACAATTATCTGGGTTGTATTTGGCATCAATATGATCGGTACGTTAATTAAAAGGAGAGAAAAACATATTTATGTTGCAATCTGGTTTTACATTGCAACCTGGGTTACAGTTGCAGTTCTTCATATCGTTAATTCATTTGAAATTCCTGTAACATTATTTAAAAGTTATTCGTTTTATGCAGGTGTGCAGGATGCTTTGGTACAGTGGTGGTATGGACACAATGCAGTAGCATTCTTTTTAACAACACCTTTTCTTGGTTTGATGTATTACTATTTACCGAAAGCAGCAAACCGACCAATCTATTCATACAAACTTTCTATTATTCATTTTTGGTCTCTTATTTTTATTTACATCTGGGCTGGTCCGCATCATTTACTTTATTCTTCCTTACCTGATTGGGCGCAATCATTAGGAACAGTTTTTTCTATCATGCTAATCGCACCATCCTGGGGTGGTATGATTAACGGATTATTAACTTTACGGGGCGCGTGGGATAGAGTTAGACAAGATCCTATTCTAAAGTTTATGGTTGTTGCTGTCACAGCTTATGGTATGTCTACATTTGAAGGTCCGATGTTATCGCTTAAAAATGTAAATGCCATCGCTCACTTTACAGATTGGATTATTTCTCATGTTCACATCGGCGCACTGGGGTGGAATGGATTTTTAACAGCCGGAATGTTGTACTGGTTGGTCCCAAAAATTTATAAGACAGAACTTTATTCAAAAAAATTAGCCAATGTTCATTTTTGGATTGGCACATTGGGAATTGTTTTCTATGCATCGGCGATGTACTGGTCTGGTATTGCACAATCTTTAATGTGGAAGCAATTTAATGACATGGGAATGTTGCAATATCCGAACTTCTTAGAAACTACACTTCAAATTATTCCGATGTATATGATAAGAGCTTTTGGCGGAACGTTGTATTTAGTCGGTATGCTTTTGATGGTTTACAATCTTACTAAAACTATGAAGCTTGGTAAATTAGCAGCTTATGAAGAAGCCGAGGCAGCGCCGTTATTAAAAGAAGGAAAAGAAAAAATATCTCATCGCTGGTTAGAAGGCAGACCTGTTTACTTTCTGATAGCTTCACTTATAGTAATTCTTATTGGCGGAATTGTTGAATTTGTTCCTACATTTTTAATCAAATCAAACATCCCTACAATTGCTTCCGTAAAACCTTATACTCCACTTGAGTTGCAGGGAAGAGATATTTACATAAGAGAAGGATGTAACAATTGTCATTCACAGTTAGTTCGTCCCTTCAGATCTGAAACAGAAAGATATGGCGAATACTCCAAAGCCGGTGAATATGTTTATGATCATCCATTTCTTTGGGGATCAAAAAGAACCGGACCCGATTTACATAGAGAAGGTGGTAAGTATCCAAACTTGTGGCATTATCTGCATATGGAAAATCCCCGATCAATGTCGCCCGGATCGATTATGCCCCAATATCCGTGGCTGTTAACCAATGTTCTTGATATCTCAACAACACCGAAAAAGATTAATGTAATGCGTTCACTCGGCGTTCCATATCCACAAGGATTTGATAACGAGGCAAATGATCATCTTACAAAGCAAGCAGAATCAATTACTTTGGACTTGCAAAAAAATGGTGTTCCTGCAGAACCTGACAAAGAAATTATTGCACTGATTGCTTATCTGCAAAGACTCGGTACAGATATTAAAGCAAAACCAATTGCAGAAGGGAAGTGAGAAGATTATGATAAAAGATTATCTTCAAACAATTGATGGTGTTTCTATTTACCCAATTATTTCTATGATTGTCTTTGTCTTGTTCTTTGCCGCAGTATTGATCTGGATATCTAAGCTTGATAAAAAATATATAAACAGAATGGAAAATCTTCCTCTCGAAAAAGATGAAGAAAATAATTTTAACAAAACAGGTAATGTTTATGAGAAAAAAGTTTAATCATTTTGTGCTTATTATAATTCTGATTTTAATCTCAGATAGTTTTGCTCAAAATAGTAATTCAACTGCAGCTCCTGCGCCTGATTTTCCACCATCATATTATGATGTTGTTGCATTATTTCTTATTGCGATTATCATCACCGGTTTTATCGCAATAGTTTATTATGAGGGAAGAAAAGAAGTTGTTCGAGTTAAAAAAACAGTATCGGCATTTGCAAGATTTAGACAATATATAACCAGATCGGCACCAATTGAAAAAGAAGCTGATATTATGCTGGATCATGACTTTGATGGAATCCGGGAGCTTGACAACAGAGTTCCGCCTTGGTTTAGCTGGCTATTTTATGTTACTATTATCTTTGCAGTAATTTACTTACTTAACTACCATGTTTTTCAGGCAAGTCCTTTGCAGGATGAAGAATATCAGATGCAGGTAAAAGAAGCCGAAGCGCAAAGAACAGCGTTAGTAAAATCAGGTGCTTTTTTGAATGAAGAAACTGTCACACTTCTTACCGATCCTGCATCGCTGGATGCCGGTAAACAAATTTTTACAACAAACTGTATTGCCTGCCACGCTGCCGATGGAGGTGGATTAGTTGGACCCAATTTAACCGATGATTACTGGATACATGGTGGTGGAATTAAAAATATTTTTAAAACTATTAAATATGGCGTTACTGCAAAAGGTATGATTGCCTGGCAAAGTCAGTTAAACCCAAAACAGATGCAGGAAGTTGCCAGTTACGTTATTTCTTTGCACGGCACTAAGCCTGCTAATCCAAAGCAGCCCGAAGGTACAATCTGGAAAGACAGTACAGTTACAACAGCTGCCAATTAAATTTTATTATTAACAATAGATCGATAATGGAAAATTCAAATAGTATTATTAACGACGAAAATCAGGAGTATAGGGATAAACTTGCAACAGTTACAGATGAAGGTAAAAGAAAATGGATCTATCCTAAAAAACCTTCCGGTAAGTTTTATAATGCCAGAACGATTGTAAGTCTTTTTCTTTTGGCCTTTTTGATAATCGTTCCGTTTATAAAAGTTAATGGGCATCAATTTCTTCTTTTTGATTTTCTGAACCGGCAATTTATTCTATTCGGAATTCCCTTTGGTCCGCATGATTTTCATCTCTTCGTTCTTGCGATGATTTCCATTATTGTTTTCATAATACTTTTTACAGTTGTGTTTGGAAGAATATTTTGTGGATGGGCTTGCCCGCAAACAATTTTTATGGAAATGGTTTTTCGAAAAATTGAGTACTGGATTGAAGGTGATGCAAGAGATCAACGAAAGCTTGATGACGAAGAGTGGAATGGTAAAAAACTTTTTAAAAAAGGATTGAAGAATATAATTTTTTTCATCATTGCTTTTTTTATTGCCCACATCTTTTTATCCTACATCATAAGTATGGATAAGGTTATTTCGATTATCACACAACCACCAAGTGAACATCTTACCGGATTTGTATCTATTATCGGATTCTCTCTAATCTTCTATTGGGTATTCTCTTATTTTCGCGAACAAGCTTGTACGATTGTTTGCCCTTACGGAAGATTACAAGGTGTTTTACTTGATCAGGATTCAATAGTTATTGCCTATGATTATAAACGGGGTGAGCCAAGAGCAAAAATTAAAAAAGATCAAGATCAAACTGATAAAGGTGATTGTATAGATTGCCATTTATGTGTTGATGTTTGTCCGACTGGAATTGATATAAGAAATGGAATCCAGTTAGAATGTGTAAACTGCACAGCTTGTATAGATGCGTGTGATGCTGTAATGGAAAAAGTTAGTCGTCCAAAGAAATTGATTAAATATGCTTCGTTAAATGGAATTGAAAACAAAGCTAAGTTTAAAGTAACTCCAAGAATGATGCTCTACTCAGTTATACTTGTTGTTTTATTGGGAATACTTGGTTATTTACTTTCCATCAGAACAGAATATTCGGTTAATATATTAAGAACACCCGGGATGCTTTTTCAGGAACAGCCCAACGGTATGATTAGTAATGTTTATGATTTAAATATTGTTAATAAAACTTTTAATGAAACTCCTGTACAAATAAAACTTGAGCAACCATCTGATGGCGAATTAAAATTAGTTGGTAAAGATATCGTTCTTAAATCACAACAAATTGTCGAAACAAAATTTTTAGTTCTGCTTGATAAAGCAAAACTCAAAAAAATGAATACACCAATTGAGATTGGCGTTTATGACGGTAATAAATTAATTAAAAAAATTAAAACCTCATTTTTAGGTCCGGTGGAGAGCAATGAGCCAAAGTAAATTTAATTGGGGAACGGGAATTCTGATTACCATTATTCTATTTATGATAATTGTTATTAGCACAGCGGTATATTTAATGAATCAGGATGTTGATTTGGTTACTAATGATTATTATAACAAAGGTATTAATCATCAGCAGCAAATTGATAGGATGAATAGAACTAATGCAATGGATGATAAGGTTCAAATCAGTCCTGAAAATGGTTATCTCAAATTAAAATTTCCAAAATCCTATGCACAAAAAAGTTTTAATGGAACGATTCAATTTTATCGTCCATCAGATTCAAAAAAAGATTTTGCTCTTTCGATTTCAATCGACACAAGTGCTCAGCAAATAATTCCTGTTCAAAATCTTGAAAAAGGTTACTGGAAAGTTGAATTAAGTTGGACTCAGGATTCACTTGAGTACTATAAAGAAAGTTCTTTTGTAATTAATTAAGTCACCTTACGCAAATCAGTGAAACCTTCGAGGTTTAGCTAAAAATGTAGTTAAAATAATAGAAAAATTCTTAATTATTTCAGAAAACCTCGAAGGTTTTTATCAAATGTGCGTAACATAAGTAATTAAGTTATCAAGAAGAGTCATTGCGAGACGTCTTCGACGAAACAATCTGTAATACCATTTATGATAATTAATATTACAGATTGCTTTATCCCGATAAATCGGTATTCGCAACGACATTATAATAGATATGTCACCAGAAATATTAACATCATTTTTTGTCGGATTATTCGGAAGCTTTCATTGTATTGGTATGTGTGGACCGATTGCAATTGCTCTTCCTGTTCCAAATTCAAATAATCTTTCCTTTGTTGCTGGAAGATTATTATACAATCTTGGAAGAGTTACAACTTATTCTTTTCTTGGGGCAGTGTTTGGATTGCTCGGTTCACGACTTGTTATTTCAGGATTCCAGCAAAGTGTTTCCATCACACTGGGGATTGCAATTGTAGTTGCTGTATTAATTCCACCGAAATACAAAGCTAAAATATCCCAACATAAACTTGTGCAAAAAATTACCTTGCCATTAAAATCTGGAATAAGTGATTTATTTAGGCGAGGAACCTTTTCTGCAATGTTTTTAATCGGAATACTAAATGGTTTTTTACCATGCGGATTAGTTTACGTTGCTTTGGCAGGTGCAATTGCCAGCGGAGATGCAATTTCTGGCACTGCTGTTATGATTTTATTCGGACTCGGGACTGTACCGACAATGTTTGCCGCAACAATTTTTGGAAAGTTTATTAATATTAATCTCAGAAGGAAAATTACTAAAGCAGTTCCTGTTTTTGCATTTGTACTTGGGTTACTTTTTATCCTGCGAGGAATGGGATTAGGGATTCCTTATCTCTCACCAAAAATTTCTGCTCAAGTTGTAAATGAATCCAATTTGGATTGCCACTAAAGCGCAGAGCGCTAAGGGCAAAGCGCATAGAGCAAAGAGAATAACTCAAACTCATAGCGCAAAGAAAAACAAAAGGAGATTTATTTTTCTTTCCTATATTCCCATACATTCATGCAATCATGCATTCATGCAATCAT
>DAIRCT010000096.1:0-10136 GCA_036796535.1 Ignavibacteriaceae bacterium | reverse complement strand
GTTACAGTTGATTTTCCCACAAAGGGATGTAGCCGGATTTACGCACAACACTTTGTCCTGCAGGTGAAAGCACCCAATCAATAAAATCCTTTATCAGCCCTTTTGGATTCTTAGTAGTATAAAAGTGAAGATATCTTGAGATAGGATAAGTATCATTATGAATATTTTTTTCCAGTGGTTCTACTCCATTTATGGCTGCATTAAAAACATTTAACGAGTAGCCCATCCCTCCATAACCGATTGCATTTGTATGCTCAGAAACAAATTTTGCAATTTCTTTTGTCGTTGGCTCAATCAAACAATTTGGAGAATATTCTTCATCTTCCAAAACGTGTTCTTTGAAGTACAAATATGTACCGGAGTTTGGATTTCTTATTACAGGAATTATAACAGTATCCTTTCCACCTAACACTTTCCAATTATTTATTTTTCCGGTAAAAATATCTTTAAGCTGACTCATTGATAAATTTTTCACATTATTTCCCGGATGTAAATAGATACTTAAGCCATCTTTTGCAATCAGATAAACCATTCCAAGTGAATTGTAATAATCCGCTAATGCTTTTGCTTCATCAGGTTTTAAATTGCGCGATGCTGTACAAATATCAGTTTCACCTTTAATAAGCGCTCTAATTCCTGATGCTGTTCCGCCACCAATAACATTGATAGAAATTCCGGGATGTTCTTTCATATATTCTGCGGCAAGATTGGATGTTAAGTCAAACATTGTATCAGAACCGGAAATTGTGAACGAGTTAGTTTCAGTTATATTTGCTGAACAAGCGTTCAAAATAATAACACTAAATGTTATAAATAATTTAAAAATTATTTTCATCTCTTCTCGGCTATTGATCTTAATCTTGCGTTTATAAAATTCACTCCTTCGTTCCATTGAGGCGTATCAATGCTGTTTGCCAGATTGAAACAGAAATCAAAAATTATTTTTGCATGTCTGGCGGCTGCATCAAAATCTATATTCTGATTCAAATCATCAAATGGAGTATGATATTTTTCTAAATAATAAGTAATAAAAGCGTTCAATACTTCCTCTTCAGATTTAGATTTATTTTTGGTTCCTTCATAGATTAAAATTGAGGGAATACCCGCCATAGCAAAAGCAAATTGATCTGAACTATTAAACTCTCCAACTATTCTAAATTCATCCGGAATATTCTGAACAATTAGATTAAATTTATCAGCAGTTTGCTTTAAATATTTATCAAGCGAAGAATATTCTTCACCGATACCAACCACACTTTCAAAGTCTTTGAACATCGCAATGCCATCTATATTTACATTTGCAATGGTTTTGTAAAGCGGAATAACAGGATTATCTGTATAATAAGTTGAGCCAAGCAGACCTTTTTCCTCTCCTGTGGTTGCAATAAACACAATTGATCTTTTAGGTTTTTTATCCAATTTAGAAAAAGAATTTGCCAGTTCTAAAAGAACGGAAACACCAATAGCATTATCCAATGCACCATTATAAACCGAATCACCTTCTATCGACAATCCAATTCCAAGATGATCGTAATGAGCAGAAATAATTAAATAAGTGTCTTTTAATTTTTCATCACTGCCAGGAATAATTCCGATAATATTTTGGGAAATGAAATCTCGTTCTTTAAACGCTCCTTTAAATTTTATTTTAGTTTTAAGCGGAAAAGATTTAATTCTATTATCACCGTACATACTGATTACATCATCGTATGAATATTTTGAATCAGTAAAAAGTTTTACAGCAGATAAGGGATTCATAATTAAATTTAAATTACCAGTAACAGAATATGCAAGTGTAACATCTTCACTAAAAAATTCTTTTTGGACAGAATTCCAATCATCATATTTACTTAAAGGAATAAGAATCGTTCCTGCTGCGCCTCTTGAAAGCGCAATTCTCCTTTTAGTCTCTTGATTGCTGTAGATTGTGGGTAAATTACCGTTAAAATAATCGTCATCTTTTGATTGAGGTTCTCCGTCAAAATAAACAACAATTTTGTTCTCAACATCAACGGATTGATAATCATTATAATCATATTCCGGTGCTACAATTCCATATCCAACAAAAACAAGCGGTAAAGGCACTGGAATGTAAGTTTGCTGACCTGATCTGTAAAGAAAATAATCATCTCCAAAAATCAGATTAATTGTAGTATCATCCTGCACTAAAGTTAATTCTGAAGATATTAAAGAAATACTTCCGTGCATTGGAATATTTTGATAAAAGGAATTAAGCTTAAAACTTTTTTCAAGTCCGAAATCAGAAAATTGTTCAGCTATATATTTTGCAGCAAGATTTCCGCCATTAGTTCCTACTCCCCTTCCCTCCAATGAATCACTGGCAAGAATAGTTAAATGCTTTTTAATATTTATTGGTAAAATAGAATCAAAGGCATTATAAAATGATAATTTAGTTTGCGGAAAAAGATTGATTCCGAAGAAATAAAAAAGTAGAAAATATTTCGAGAATTTTTTAATCATACCAAAATTTAAGAAATAATATAATAGAATTTAGGAACATTATTTTTCAATCAAACTCGTATCAGTTTTAATTCCATAAAAAAAGGACGCTACACTTGATGCAGCGTCCCTTGTCGAAGGAGAGAGGAGAGAGAACAAGTTTATTTTAGTAAAGTCATCTTCTTTGAAATTTTAGTAGATCCAGCTTCAAGAGTATAGATATATAATCCACTTGTTAACTTTGATGCATCAAAATTTACTTCATAAGTTCCGTTTGATCTAAAATCATTTACCAAAGTTTCTACAACCTGACCTAAAATGTTTGTAACAACTAATTTTACTTGAGAAGGTTCTGCAACCGAGTACACAATCTTTGTGCTTGGATTGAATGGGTTCGGATAATTCTGACTTAGGTTAAAATTGACCGGTAAAGAAGAGACCTGAGATTCTTCAACTGAAGTTACATAGTTTGTAGTTTCCGGTGTGTAATTTGTCCAGCCGGCATCCCATCGCGCAGCATTCGGATCAAATGCACCGACATAAGTTGTAGGAGTAAAAAATCCGCCGCTTAATCTTGCATTTGTAAAATCTGCGCCACTTACTGCCGGTGAACTACTGCCTGGTACCGGATTTGGGTTCGTTAAATTAAATGGATCAATTAACCCAACTTCTGTACTTGTTGCAAAAGTTCGGTTTGAAAATGATGCAGTATTGTACCATGCAGCAACATCAAAACCAGCAACATCAGTAGTTAATAGCTTGCCTGTTTGGGAACCGGCAATTATACAATTTCTTATTTGAAGATCTCCATTAACAGCACCATCTGCAGAAGCTTGTGATTGAATGAAAAGTCCTACAGGATATCCAAATCCAACTGAATTATACACAGAAAGCAAACTGGATCTTCTTATGTGCATTAATCTTTTAAAGTTTGGATTAAATGCAGTAAAATCAGGTGTTACTAAAGGACCGACAAATGTAACATTTGAAAAAATACATCGAGTTCTTGGATTATTAGTAGTACCGCTTCCATCATTATCACTTTCAAATCCATTGCTGCCGCTAATATCAGCAATGTTAGGATCTCTTAATCCAAATAAAAATTGTAATTTTCCACTGAATCCGAAATCAGTATCAAACTCATCATCTATACCTTTGAATGCAATTAAATATTTACAGTTAACGGTTCCACCAAACCACTCAAATGAATCATCTCCGGAATAGCTAACCTGGATATGTTCTATTGTGGTTCCTCTACCTACACCGCCAAAAGTTAAACCGTTAATTTCATTATCCGGCAAGAATGCAATTCCCGGAAACTCAATTCTAACATAACGCATAACGCCGCTGTTATCATCATCATTTGGTGTTGCACCACCGCCGTAAATAGTTCCTGTTCCACCTTCAATAACTGCTGTACCACCGGGCACATTAATGGTTGCATAACCTGCTAAAATTATACCTCCCCAATCACCAGCAGCACGTTGACCGGCTGGCTGTTGGCTTGTAAAAACGATAGGTGCATTTGCAGTGCCGTTAGCATTTATTTTTGCACCGCGATTTATTATAAGCGTTCCTTTTGATGACTGCTCACCATAAATTATTGTTCCGGCTTCAATGGTAAGTGTAGCTGGTGGGTTAACATTAACAAATCCTCTTAGTAAATATTTTTTAGATTTGCTAAGAAATGCATTACTATTAATGTTTCCTTCCAAAACACTATCAGCGGGTGATAATTGAGCAAATGTTTCAATGGAAACAAACAAGAACAAAGCGAAGAAAAGTAAGGTTTTTTTTACGATCATAACTACCTCTTTTTATGAATGAATGAATAATTGATTATAGTTTATAAGCAAATCCTAAAGCAACATTAGACTCTTTTTTATTTAACCTTGATAATTTGTCGCCTTGATTAAATATCTGATCTTCATGAAAAAGATCTCTTATGGCTAATTTTAATTCAAAATTTGAAAACACTTGTTGGGTAATTACCAAATCAACAATATTTCTTGGAATTTCTATTACATCTTCCTCGTAAGCGGTTGCAACTTCAATTATTCTTTCACCAATTCTGTTGTAAAGTAAATTGACTGAAGTGCCAGAATTTATATCTGTGTAAAGAAGTCCGATATTTATTGAATATGGAGATTGCCCCTGTAGAGGACGATTTTCTCTTGCGATTGTAGTTTCAGTTCCTTTGATCTCAACAGAAGATTTTGTCCAGGTATAATTTGCATTGATCGAAAAGTTATCAAACAGATTTCCCAGATGTCTTAACGATAGTCTTCCTTCTAATTCTACACCGTAAACTTTGGCCTTATCAGAATTCAGGAATGTTCTTTCCGAACCTAATGCACTTCCTGTAACAACAACTTTTTCTATAGCATCTTTAATTGATTTATAAAATAAACTTGCTGAGAAAAATTCTCCAAGACTTGGATAAATTTCATATCTTAAATCATAATTCTGGATTAAAGCTCGTTTCAGGTCAGGGTTGCCACGCAAAGATGTCTGAGTAACAAAATCGAAATATGCAAAAGGTGCTAACTCTCTTAATTCCGGTCTGTTTACAGTTTGACTAAAAGAGGTTCTGATGTTTGTTAGTTCATTCAGCTTGTAAATTAAATTTACTGACGGAAGTACATCAACATTTTTCAACTCATTAGAAATTGGTATTTGACCGCTTAAATCAAGTGAATTGATTATTTGACTTGAGTTTTCAAGTCTTGCACCGGCAATAAAAATAAAACTTTCATCAAATAACTTAAATGGAGCTTCACTCATCAGATAGCCCGCAATCATCTCCTGCTTTGCTTTATAATTATTTGTACCGTTTGCATATTCGGCAATAGAGAATCCATTTCTTCTAAAATTTTCGGGAGCAAAAATCTGATCTAAAGGAAGATATAATAAACTAAAATCTGTAAATCCATTTCCAGAAGCATTTGTAATAACACTAATCAATCTGGAATCAAATTCTCTTTTTTTGTTTTCATAAAGAGCACCGTATTTAATTTTTATGTCAGATACTGGCAAAGTAAAATCAAGCCCAATTCCTTTGGTTCGATCGGTAAGATGTGAAAAGAATCTTCCGCCATTCTTTAGATTTGGTTGAAAGCCAAGTATCGCCGCATATGGATCATCTGTGCCAATATCTCTTCCATAAATAATTCTTCTGTAATCAGGTTCGTCTCTTCTTGAATAAGAAGTAAAAGCCCGCCATTCGAATTTTAGATTATTAAGAATAGGAAAAGCATGTTCGCCAACTAGTTGTCCAGAATAAACCTCGCGTTCAATATATCTTAATGCGGTTTGAATTTGATCTTTACCAGCATCACTATATTGTGCACCAACCAATCGGGAAGTTTCATCATCTGAACTGTGACTAAAAGTATTTTTGAAACTAAATTTGTGCAGATCAGCAAGTTTGTAACTAAGGTTAAAAATTCCGCCCCAAAGTGTAGAGTAAGTTGATTGATTACCATCGTAAGCAAAACGTTTTTCACCGCTTGCTTCATATTCATTTCTCTGTACTCCTTCAGTTTTATAACTATTTTTAAAAGATAAGGCAGTTATAAAACCAAAATTTTGTCCCAATAAAGTCGTACCATCGCCAAAGGATAAAGAAAAATTATTATTAAGTGGAGCTCTTTTAGAAACAGGATTCCACGAATCGCTGAAAGTTTTAGCAAGCTCATTAATTTGAGTTCTGCTAAGTCCTGCAGTATTTAAATTATCAGGAAAGTTAGAAGGGATTGATCTTGTGCCATCATCAACACCCCAAAAATCTGTACTACCGCCATTATAAGTATTAAAACTTCTTAAAGATGAATTAGATGAGTAAGATGTTGAATAGCTAAGATTTAGTTTTAGTTTGTCAGGAAAATCAGTAGTGTTTATTTGCACCGATCCACCTGCAAAATCACCAGACATATCCGGCGTAAAAGATTTAAGAATTATTGTATTATCAAGCAAGTTGGATGGTAAAAGATCAAATGAAAATGATTTTTTTTCTGGTTCAGTGCTTGTAATTGAAGTATTATTCAATTGTGCGTTGCTATAACGCTCACTTGTACCTCTTACGAAGATAAATTTATTATCTACAATAGTAACGCCGGTTACTCTTTTTAATGCATCGCTTGTTGTTGCATCCGGAGATCTTTTAATTTGCTCGGAGCTAATTCCATCGCTTATGTTAGAAGATTTTTTCTTTTGATTCAGTAGAGCATTCTCATAAGAGCGATCAACTTTATCAACTACAACCACTTCTCCGACACTGACAGCTTCGCTTTGTAAAGATGTTTCAATATTTGTTGTTTTACCCGCTTCAACCTTTACATTGTTTATTTTTGTTTTAGCATAAGAAATGTAACTGATAATGAGCGAGTAGTTACCCGGTTCAACATTATTAATTCTGAATTTTCCATCAATATCTGTTGCAGCACCGACCGTGGTCCCTTCTATTAAAACATTTGCCCCAATTATTGCTTCACCGTTCGCAGCATCAATTACGCGTCCGGTTATTTCTCCTCTCGATTGAGCGTTTAACTCAAGCGCGCCGCCTAATACTAAGGCGACTATTAAAATTGTAAAGTATCTCATCATTAAACCTTTAATTAGTTAAACTGTTTTTCTTCGACGCCCGAAAACTAAAGTTTCAATGTTAAGAGAATGTTAAGAGAGTGTTATTAGTATGTTAAGGATTTTGGTAGGTTTTAAGTATAAGATCAAAAAGTTGCAAATAAACCAATAATCGTAAATTAATAAACGTAACTCAGACTGAAGTCTGAGCTACGAAACTTATGTGAAGCTTATTTTAATAAATTCATTTTACCGCTTTTAACTTTATTTCCAACTTTAATATTATAAAAATAAACGCCGCTAGATACGTTCTGATTGTATTGATTCTTCCCTTCCCACTTTACTACGTATTTTCCAGCCGCAAGTTGTTCATTTACTAATGTAGTAATTAGTCTTCCTTGCACATCAAATATTTTTAGTTCGGTATTTTCATTTGCAAGATCATACGGAATAGTAAAAACAATTAATGTAGATGGATTGAACGGATTAGGATAGTTTGCTATTATTATTTCGGATTGCGGAATGATGGTATTATTTGTATTACCATCAACAGAAGTAATTAAAGTAGGACCGCTGCCTCTTGAATTTCCATTTATATCCGCTAAATAAATATTTACCCAATTTGGTCTTAATGCAGATTGTAAATATTGATTATTCCATTCCTGATCTGTCAATCTTAAAAATTTTTCTGTTGTATATTCATAATAACTCATAACCGGACCAATAAAAGCTGTCTGCACTCCATCATTCCAAGGTGTTACAAACACTCCCAAATTTATAGGACCGGTGCCTGTATGCAATACCCAACCTAATGGCCCACCAAAACAATCGGTTGGTACTGTGTGCATATCTGCAATTAGTTGATCACTATCCATAAGCCCCGGGTTCGTTCCAAAATTACCTAACAAACCAGTGTCGTTATAGAATAATCTCGGATACCAACCTCTGTAAGGAGTTGATCCAGAACCACCACTTGCATACCAATAAATCATATTCTTTAGAAAAGTAATTTCAGCGGAAGATAATATTTCCTGATTTAATTCTTTTGATGAGATTATCATGAGTGTATCGGAAATATTTTGCAATTCAGTAAAGTAATAATTAATTCCATCTTTTATCCAAGGTATAGAAAAAGACATTGTTTGAATTTTATTTTTAGCTGTTATAGCAAACTCTTTTAAACTTTTATAGAACTCAGGAAATGGTTCAACATAACTATATGGATATGAGCAAGTTGTTCCACCAGTGTAAGATTGTTTTGCGTACAGCAAGTTATCGTGCCGTAACTCCGCCCACGAAGCAAGTTGTGTATTCATTTTTTCCTGCCAGAATGCTGCGCTTTGCATAAATCCTGGTAGATTGGATCTATCTTCCGGTGGATTTAATTTCCGAATCATATTTAACCAGTTAGAATAGAAGTTTGCCGACCAAAAATCATTATCATAAGAATCAATAAGATAACGCAATGCCGCAAGATTTGTTGAGTAGTGATATAGATTCAATTCTTCATCAAGTAATTGAGCAGAAGCTGAATTACCTAATGCAAACAGAACATCCAATAATGAAGGTAATAATCTGCAAACTTTTTCATTGTGATATTTTATTCGATCATACACAACAGAACCAGTTACATAAGAATCAATTACAAATCGCTGTCCAAATAATAGAAATGCGGAAGCTGGCACTATGCTATCAGGATCCAATGGATCACTAATTAATATTTGGGATAAAATCCTTTGATTTGCAAAGCTTTGATTTTTAAGAGTGTCCTGAAATTCCAATGCTTTATCTCTATTTAAAAATTCATCTGCATTATTAAAGTTCAAGGCGTTTTTTAAATAAGTAAGATGATCGATTGTCACATTATCTTGGTCACCTGCAAAAATCTTTATCGTGCTTTCAATTTCATGATATGTTGAGTAGGAATTAGTTTCATCAATCAGTTCTTTAATAAGATAAGAATCTATTAATTGTCTTGCTAAATCTTTTAATGGAACATCATCTTTATAAGTGCCTGTCGGGCTTGTCAAATATAATTCTATCCTGCCTAACCAAATCATAGCTTTAAAGTATTTTGGAAGATCTGTTTTTGGATAAGTGTATTGATCTTCAAAATAATGTCCTCGGGGTTTAAATTGACTCCAATCTATTATTTTAGATACATCGGAGAATAGAGCGGTTCTGTCAGGCTGTAAATTCTCGATCTTGTATAAAATACTATCAATAAATCCCGCATTCTCTGAATAAAATGGATTTATATTCACTTCAAATAATTTTAAAGGTACGGTTAGATAAACATCTACATCCCTCAACATCTTATACATCTCCGGGTTAGAACCGTATTTATTAGCTAATAGGTTTTGATTTGAATGAAGTATTGTTAAAAGTTGTTTTACTTTTTCAATCAGGATTCCAAGTTCTACATCCCTTAAAATCCTATCATAAGATATATGAAAAGCATGAAGAATCGCATCAGTAGAAACGAAAACAGGCATGTCGCGTTGGAATATTTCAAGAAATGCTTCACCAAAAGATATTTTCTTCATTCTTTCCGAAACAACAAAACCATTTTTTTGCAATAATGCTTTTTCAAAATCCGTTAACTCATATTTTGCGGAAATTGAATCCAAATATCTCACATTAGTTAAAGATAAATTAATATCAGATACAAACGTACCCGCGGGATGCATTTTCAACAACTGATTCGTTTCCATATTCTGATTATTTACAAGAAATTGTTTATATGTATTTATATCAAAGTTTGACTGAGGATTTATTTCAGAAGAGATAATCAGAAGTAAAGCGGAGAAAAATACTGTTGTAATTTTTTTCATTTCGCTCACCATTTTTTTTACAAAAGTATGAAACGAGAATGATAGAACAAATAACAATTAGCAAATAAAAAATCCCGCCAAGAAAATTTCTTAACGGGATTAAGTGACCCCAAGGGGATTTTGCCGTAGGCATTCCTTCGGAAGAACCCCTGAATAATTAACTAAACCTTGTCAAAAAAAAATCTCGATAAAATATTACCGAGACTTTTAGTGACCCCAAGGGGATTTGAACCCCTGTTACAGCCGTGAAAGGGCTATGTC
>DAIRCT010000095.1:0-10196 GCA_036796535.1 Ignavibacteriaceae bacterium | reverse complement strand
ACAAAAGTGGTATTGTTTATAAAATTAAAATTCCGGAAGAAGGAAGTATAAAGCTGATAAGAGAATAGATAAATTGTTTAATTGTTAAATTGCTCTTTGAAATAGATGCTTTAGCAACCGATTATTCACTAAAGATAAGTTGATAATATCTCTTAATTTGCTCCCTTAATTGTTCAATAGAAATATTTCTTGAAGCTCGTACAGTTTCTTTACCATCAAAATAAATAAGTATTGTTGGAACAGCAAAGACAGAAAGCTGACCGGATACTTCTTTTGCTTCATTTAAATCAACATAATAAAAACGGATTTGAGGAAAATCTGTTTTAATCATTTCTATTACTTTTGGCTTAAGAACTTTACAAACATTACATTCGGGTGTGCTAAGGTAAAAGCAAACAGCAATATTTTTCTTAACGATTTCTTGAAAATCAGAAAAATTTTTAATTGATTTTATTTCCATATAAAAAAGAGGATTGGAAAAAACCAATCCTCATTGCATTAATTTTAATTATGCATTGTTAATTATAATTAGTGATGATGGTGCCCATCGGGTCCGTGTACGTGACCGTGCGATAATTCTTCCGCGGTTGCATCTCTAACGTCAAGAAGCTCTATGTCAAAATTTAAATTTTTACCAGCGAGCGGATGATTAAAATCAATAGTAACATCTTCATCACGCACTTCTGTAATAACAAAAGGCATTTGAGCTCCATCGGGTGAGCTTGCCATATAGCTCATACCGACTTCAAGTTCAAAATCTTCCGGAAAATTTTCCTTACCAACAACCTGAACTATCTGTTCATTGTAATTTCCATAAGCATCCACAGCATCAAGCTTAATATTTTTCTTCGTCCCGATTATCATTCCGCTAACCGCTTCTTCCAGCTTTGGTAAAATCATATTGCTTCCTGTCATATAAGAAAAGGGTCCTCCATTATCAGTAGTATCAAGTACATTTCCCTGATCATCTGTTAATGTAAAATTCATTGTAACAACCTTATTGGGTTCAATAGCCATAAATATTCCTTAAATTAATTTAAATTGATATTGAATTATAAATAATAATGATTGGAAATAAAACTTATATTTTTTCATCTTTTATCCAGGATTTAAAATAAAACCCAGATAAAAGATGATAAAAAAATATATGATTCCCGTTTTCTATCTGTTTTATTGTTTGGGATGATTTTTAAAAAAGTCCCAGATTAAATCAGTAGCAGAAACATCTTTAACCGGTTTATCTGCAAACAATCTTCCTCTTTCACCACCGGGCCAGCTATGTCCTCCGCCCATCATTTTATAAAAAATTATTTCCGTTCCTTTTTTATTCATATAGTCAATTTTGTTATAACTTGATACTTCGGTTTTATTTAACAAGACACAATTAAATTTATTAACCCAAAAATTCACAACTTTTTCCACAGGCATTTTTTCAACTTTCACAATAGATTCATCACCTATTCCACCTTCATAAGGAATGTGTTTATCATCAATGCTGTTAAATATGATCATTGAAATCTCCGAGTTTGCGGTGCATTGATTTTCATCAAACATTGTTGCAGCAACCGGTGCAACAGCAGCAAACTGATCCGGCATTTCACACGCAAGCAGATAACACATCATTCCGCCATTTGATAATCCTGTCGCAAAAATCATATTTTGATTAACACTATACTTTGTTTTAATAATTTCTAAAACTTTTTTAATGAATGAAACATCATCAATATTTTTCTTGTCAGCATAACCGCAGCAATCCCAGGTATTCCAGGTTAAAAGTTTTTTGGGAAAAGATCCAGTTCCATAAGGATAAACAACAATAAATCCTTCCTTATCTGCTTTGGCTGAAAAGTCAGTTGTCTTTTCAATATTATCCGGATTACCGCCACCTCCATGAAAGACAAAAACAACGGGATATTCTTTTTGAACAGTATATCCCAAAGGCAGGTGAACTTTGAAAAATCTGTTTCGCCCAAATATCATCAATGTATCTTCAACCTCCTGTGCTAAAGAAAAGGAAAATGAAGAAGTAATAATTAAAAAATAGAATAAAATTTTTTTCATATTAAAATCCTGAATACTGTTTTCTAAAATTAAAGAGATTTATCAAATCTTATGCTGAATCTAAGATACTTAAAAAATAAAAAAACCCTCATTCACGAGGGTAATTAAGTAAAATTTTATTGTAACTTTTTCAATTTTTGTGCACCCTGCGGGATTCGAACCCGCGACCTGCTGATTAAGAGTCAGATGCTCTACCAACTGAGCTAAGGGTGCGGGGCAAAAATAAATAAAACCCTTAGCTTCTCAAAGTTGGTTTTTGGTATTGCTGCAAATTGTTTCTTGATAAATAAAAAAAAGACCACCGGGTTGGTGGTCTTTAATTAAATGCCCTCAGTAATTTTAATCAAAGAAATAAGTTTTCTAATTCTTTCTGCTCATTATCTTTTGCTGATTTTAAAATTGAATAGATAAAACCAGCCACAATAAAAAATAATATAATCAAAACAGTTATTTCCATGTGTTTTATGTTATAAGAATTTAATTGGATTAATTAGATTGCAAAAAACTTTCTACTGCTTCGGCTCTATTTCTGTAAAGATTAAGAACGCCATAAAGTCCGGTAATCTTAAATAGATATAATGCTGATGGCTGGGGAATAACATATTTAATTTCTCCACCACGCTCTGCCATTTTTTTAAGCACAACCACTAACGATCCGAGAAATGTGGAATCAATATATTCACAATGACTTAAATCAATAACTATCTTTAAGTTATTTTTTAAGATATCGTAAACAAGCCGGTCTTTAAAAAGCCCTGCTTCTTTAAATGTTGCTCTGGAAAAATTTACGCTTTCTATTAGTATATCACCTACCATCTCTCTCGAAAAATCTTCGAAATCTAAAATTTGTGCCTTATTCATTTGCAGTATATCTATCTCTGTTTCTTGATTGATCATTTTATTTAATTACCTTAAAACGTTTTAAAAACAATTTACAAAATCAAGGCCAGAAAATTTTTTTGATAATAAGTTTGATTTTGGGACTAAAAACTTGATTTTAATTTTATTTTAGAAAATTGAATGGTGTAGCAAAATAAAATCCCTGCCACATTTTGAGCAGGGATTTAATAGAATTATAAACTTATTTTATACTCATAAGTTCATCCATTGGAATAGGATCGGGGACTTTATTTTTTACGGCTGGCAAAGATTTTAAATAAGCAAAGATTGCCTTCAAATCCTCTTCCGATAGCTGACCAACATTTTGCCAGGGCATAGGCGGCATTAAAGGTCTTCCGGCGCCCAAATGTTTTCCTGTTTTCATGGCATTTATAAACATATCCGGCTGCCAGGTGCCAATTCCTGTTTCGTTATCCGGAGTTAAATTTGCGGAAAACGATGCGCCCCAAGGTCCGATAGCTGCTGTAAGATCCTGAGTAAATAATAACCATTTGCCGGGTTCGACCAAAGTTAAATCAGCTTTGGGTAAAGTCATTTCTGCCGGGTGCCCGGATAAAATTTTTGTTGTGTCTGGTTGTGGTCCTTCTGGCCCGAATACTTTTGGAGTGTGGCAATCTCCGCAACCTGCGGCAAAGACTAAAAATTTTCCTCGTTCAATCAGCTCTTTTTGGGATAGCTCTTTCTTTCCTGCTGGTTTCTGATCACAAGCGGTTAAAAGTACAATTAAAATCAGTGTAATAAATCCCGCATAAGCTAAATACAAGAATTTATTAGAGTTTTTACTTAACATAGTGCCTCCTTTTGTTAAATATAATGATGGTGTATTATTTGTTATAAAAACAACAGTTAAAATATCTTAACAATTATTTATAACGAGAAATTGTTTTACACTAACGGTTATTTTTATATGTCAATTGTTTAATAAAATAAATTAATTTCAAACATTATCTTTCGTGAGGAGTTACTATGAAAAAGTTTTTAATTTTTATCTTGTTAGTTGTGGCGGGATATTTTGTTTATGATAATTTCATTAAAGAAAAAGAGGTTGTACAAATCAATGCATCTTATACAAAAGCAAGAGAAGCCGTTGATCTTGACGCCCCCGCAATCAATCCCAGAGATTTTGCACACTATGAAGGAACGATAAAAAATATAAGCGATAAAGTTTTAAATAATCTTGTTATAACTTATTTAATTGATGCGCAGGAATCTGTATGTAAGATTAATAAATTACAACCCGGGGAAGAAATAAATTTCAGCACAGAAGCTGTGATGCTTCATCACATGGATCCGGCACATTATCTTAAAAGTGTTTTGTATGATAAAGAGTGAAAAATTTAAAATAAAAATTTTTCTGTTGTGATTTTATTCTGGCAAGATTTTTAAAAATTGTAAAAAGTTTTTACACTAATAGAAATATTTTTTCTTTTTAAAAAATATTTTTATTAATCTAACATTGATTCTTCTTTTTAAAAATTAATCTGTTTAGATTAGTTATAAGAGATTAAGGTTTATTGTTTGTAAAAAAATTGTTACTGATTCAAAAAATGAAAAAGAAAAAATCCACCAAGTCCACTCAAGAAAATCCCAATCAGCTTAGCTTTGAATTTTTATTTAGAGAGCCCTCAATAGATGTGCACATCCCACGAACAAGTGTTAAGAACTTTAACGCTCACCTGGATGCCCCCAAGGGTTTATCTATCAAGCTTGCAAGAAACTAGTAGAATACATTTTTATTAAAAATTTTATTTCTTATCCAGAATATTTTTTATCGCTTTATTAATCCACTTTTCCAGTGATGATGAAAAATTATTTTCTGCAATAACCAACGCCTGATTTTTGGGACTAAGAAATATTGTTTCGCCGGAAATATTTCCTGAATCTATTTTTGTTTTAATCCAGTCTGATAATCTTTTTAACCATACTTCTCTGTCTTTCTCTCTTACATCGCCTTCAAACACTATAAGTTCTTCTTCTTTATAAACACAGCGTACCTCATTGAATTTGAACTTCTGTCCATCCGCGCCTATTTGATTAAAAAGTGAGTTTGATAAATAATTAACTTTATAATCACTCACTGCCTGATCAATATCTCTCCAAACTTTTGCAATTGGATCTTTTTCTAATTTTACCGGTGGATTTGTTTGGCATAAATTATATTGATTAAATAAAAATTCTGTGAATTGCGATATCTCAAATAATTTTTGATAGGAATCTAATGCATCCCATCTTTTGCGCGCATTAGTTAATCTTTTATTTTCATTTGAAGTTGTGTTTGAATATCCTTCTTTAACATTTTGCAGGTTTGCCCATTTCTCAAGAGGATTATCCTGATATATCCAGCAGTTAGATGATATCCAGTTCTGCGAATCATTATCCAGAGCATCTGTAAAAAATGAGAAAAAGTTAGATTCAACGGAGTTGTTTAGCCGGTATTGTGCAAAAACTGATTTGATTAGCTTTATCGCTTTTTTCTGATCATCTACAACACCGATTGAGTTTATTGCTTTGTTAATTGATTCTTCACGTATGCTTCTTGTGGTAACTGAGTTTGCTGTATCCAACCAGGAAAGAAATGTAAGTGGAGCTTCTGCCCGACTGATTTCTCCCAGCATATTTACGCAAGTTAAAAGCAAATATGTTCTTAATGCAGAAAGCTCAAAAGTTTCATTTGTTGCCGTTATCCATTTAGAAATTTCTTCATCATAAAGAGAGTTGGATAAATTGACTCTTCGCAAAACAAACTGTAATTTATTTTGCAAAGCAGCGTCCGCTTTATTCCAATTTGGTAAATCTGTAGTAACTGTTGTTTTGTTAATGGCTTTTTCAACAGCCGCATCAAATTCGTTGGATACTTTTTTAGATACACTCTCTGTAATTAATTGGTTTTCCACTCGCACACCTCAGTTTGATTATTAAAAGTTTTAGACTCATTTATTGATGGGTATTCTTCCAGCAAAACAATTATAAATTATTGGCTTTGCCGGGCTTAACCCTAAAAACTATGTTAAACAGAAACAATTATTATTCCATTTACCTTCTTTGTTTATTGATATTTTTATAATCCTTAAAAAGAAAAAATGGTTAATAATTGCTTATCCGGGTAATTTTTACCTAAGGAGTTGATTGCTTTTAAAGATTTATTTTTACTGGATTTAACCGGCTAAATAACAAATTATTAAACAAAGATTTTTAAGTTTACACCTCAATAAATCTGGATTTTATGGAAACAACTATTGGCTATCTCGCGGCTTTTTGTACAACAATTGCATTTATCCCGCAGGCGATTAAAGTTTATAAATCAAAGCATACAAAAGACATTTCGATGGGAATGTTTTTACTGATGAATGCGGGTTTAATATTCTGGTTAATCTATGGTATAATGATTTTTTCTTATCCAATTATCTGGGCAAATGCTGTAACGATTATTTTTGCGTTTTATATACTAATCATGAAAATTAAAATTGATTTTCTATCTACTTTAAAAGACAAAAAAAGTTAAACCGTGATGTCAATAATTAAAAAGACAAATCAATCAAAATACTTTGCACCATCGCTTGTAATTATTGCGGCAAGTCTTTGGGCAGTTGATGGCATCGTACTACGTCCTGCTTTATATGGTTTGCCGGTTCCATTAGTTGTTTTTATTGAAAGTTCAATCGTTGCAATTTTATTAACTCCAATTCTCTTTAAAAATTTTTCTACCTTAAAAAAATTAAATGGAAAAGATTGGCTGGCTTTTTTTGGCGTTTCATTACTCGGAGGCGCAGTTGGAACGATGGCAATTACAAAAGCATTATTCTATGTTAACTTTGTAAATCTTTCCGTCGTTATTCTGCTCCAAAAACTACAGCCCGTATTTGCAATCTGGCTTGCAACAGTTTTACTTAAAGAAAAATTACCAAAAGAGTTTTTCTTATGGGCATCACTTGCAATAACCGGAGCGTATTTTATGACGTTCGGATTATCAACACCTGATTTTTCAACCGGTGATAAAACAGCAGTTGCGGCATTGTTTGCACTTCTTGCTGCTTTAAGTTTTAGCTCTTCAACCGTACTTAGTAAACGCGCATTAAAAAATGTTGATTATATAAGCGGGACTTACTTAAGATTTTTATTTTCATCAATAATAATGCTGATAATTGCGGCAACAACCGGAGATATTTTTAGTGTGGGTGAAATTACTACAAAGCAAATTATTATTTTTTTGATTATCGCATTTACCACCGGAGGAGCAGCAATCTTTCTTTACTATTACGGTTTAAAACGTATCTCTGCTTCAGTGGCTTCTATATGTGAACTCGCATTCCCATTATCCGCAGTTGTTCTGGAATACTTTGTGCACGGCAAAATACTTTCACCTGTTCAGTGGATTGGAACGGTAGTTTTGTTAATAAGTATTTTAAGAGTTAGTGGAATAAAAGTTTTTAGTTTTGATCAACCAGATTAATTAATCAACCAACGACTCAATCTTCGGTTATCAATAATAGGTTCCTCACCTCAAATAACATTTTTACAAATTGTTTTAGCATGTCTAATCTTTATTTTTACCTAAAGAACTATTAAAAGTTTTAATTTTTTTATCCCCATAATCATAAAAACATAGTTTAAATCTTAAAGATGAAAATTTTCCCCGGTAATGATAGATTAAAATTAATGTTTCGATCACTTAAGTATAAAAACTTTCGTCTTTTTGTTGAAGGACAAAGTCTTTCATTAATCGGAACGTGGCTGCAAATGGTTGCATTAACATGGTTAGTTTATAAAATGACCAATTCAGCTATGATACTTGGAATCGTTGGTTTCTCCGGTCAGATACCTGTTTTTTTAATTGGACCATTTGCCGGTGTTTTGGCTGACAGATGGAACCGGCATAAAATGCTTTTTGTAACTCAATCTTTAGCGTTAGTTCAAGCATTAGTTTTGACGATACTTGTATTTTTAAACATCATTCAAATCTGGCATATTATTTCTCTTAGTATATTTTTAGGAATAATTAATGCGATAGATATGCCAATCAGACAATCCTTTGTGTTTGATATGATTGAAGATCATAAGGAAGATGTAGGTAATGCCATTGCATTAAATTCTTCGATGGTTAATCTGGCACGTTTAGGTGGTCCTACAATAGCTGGTTTAATAATCGCAACATTAGGTGAAGGATGGTGTTTTTTACTTAACAGTGTAAGTTTTATTGCGGTTATAATTTCTTTAATAAGAATGGATATAAAACCTAAAATTGTCAGTAAAAAAGAATTTAAAATTTTAAATGAACTAAAAGAAGGATTTAATTACTCTTTTAAATTTGAACCAATTAGAACATTAATCTTCCTGCTAGCTATCGTCAGCTTAGTAAGCAGTTCACTAACATTACTTGCACCAATTTTTGCAAAAGAATATTTACAGGGCGGCGCAAGTACTTATGGCTTCTTAATCGGAGCTTACGGTGCCGGAGCTTTATTGGGTGCAATATATTTATTAAATAAAAAAAATATTCTTGGTCTTGGAAAGATAATTGTATTTGCGGTAGTATCTTTTGGTTTAGGAATAATTCTATTCAGTTTTTCCAGAATAGTTTATATTTCCGTTTCTATAATGCTCTTTGCGGGAACAGGAATGATGCTGCATATTGCCTCAACTAACACTTTGCTTCAAACAATTGCCGAGGAAAGTAAAAGAGGACGGGTTATGAGCTTTTATGGAATGGCTTTTAGAGGAATGAGTCCTTTCGGAAGCCTTATCGCAGGATCTTTAGGAAGCTACATTGGTGCGCCTGCAACTTTAGTTATAAGTGGCACTGTTTGTTTAATAGGAGCTCTCACCTTTAAAATAAAACTTCCTGAGTTACGAAAGCAAATCAAACCTATTTATGAAAACCTTGGAATCCTTCCTCAAATTGCAACGGGTGTTCAGTCTGCAACAGAACCTGAACAACGGAAAATTATTGAGTAACCGTTTAATTTATATCGGAATTTCAAAAAAATAAAACAATTTTTACATTTCCTTTTGTAACTATCAATTAATCTTCCATAAATTAAAATGAGGAACTAATAAACAATTATAAAATAATATATAGAGGAGATGGTATGATTTCCATTATTTCACTCTGGCTGCCAATTATTCTTTCCGCTGTTGTAGTTTTCTTCATAAGTTCAATTTTACATATGTTGTTTAAGTATCATAACTCGGATTTCAAAAAATTGCCATCCGAAGATGCAGTGAGGAATGATTTAAGAAAGCATAACATTCTACCCGGAGATTATATGATGCCTTACACTACTGACAATAAAGAAAGAAATTCTCCGGAGTTTAAGGACAAACTCAGCAAAGGTCCTGTTGCAGTATTTACAATTCTACCATCCAGTGCTATGAATATGGGATCAAGCTTAGCAATGTGGTTTGTTTACTGTTTGATAATTGGAATTTTTTCTGCTTATGTTGCAGGCAGAGCACTTGAACCGGGGGCACCTTATCTTTCAGTCTTTCGTTTTGCAGGAGCCACTGCGTTTACCAGTTACAGTCTTGCACTTTTACACGATAGCATCTGGTTTAAAAGAAACTGGACTACTACATTCAAATATATGTTTGATGGATTGATTTATGCTTTGTTCACAGGCGGTGTATTCGGCTGGTTGTGGCCAACGATGTAAGTTTAATTTCTTAGAATCAGAAATCATTTTAAAAATTATAGCCGCCAGGTAAACCCTCGGCGGCTATTTTTCTATACCAAAGTTTTTTAGAACTAATCTATAAAACTATTAAGGGTTAACTGATCGGAAATTGAAAGTGAGCCATTGCTGGATTTAAAAGCAAATTCAAGCTGATCGGTTTTATTGTTAAGATATTTTTTCATCCTCTTAATCATTCTACCCGCAAATAATTTTGAGTTGGTAAACAATGCTGTTTTAATTCCGTTAAGTGTGGGGAGATTTTTAACAAAGTTAATCCATTCACTATCCGGTTGACTAGCGGAAAATATTGAGCCGTTTTCCCATCCGCTTACAAGCAAATAATCAGCTCCTTTTAATTTATTTGGTTCAAAATTATTAATCGGAATAAGCTCGGCAACAAGCCCTCTTTTTTTCAGAAAACTTGCAATCTCTTCGCCATATTTTTTTGTTGAGTTGTTTTTGTTTTGGAAAACTATAATTGCCTTTTTCATTTTACACCTCTGTTGTAATTACCTGATGCAACATAAAAATGCATTCCGATATACTCAATCAATATGTTATAAG
>DAIRCT010000094.1:0-10859 GCA_036796535.1 Ignavibacteriaceae bacterium | reverse complement strand
CATTTCGACCAACCGGAGAAATCTTTCTTAATTTACATTTTAAGATTTCTCACCCCGATGAATCGGGGATTCGAAATGACTTTTGTGAGGTCATTTCGAACGAAGTGACAAATCTGTTTAACTAATCGACAAAGATGCTTAATAAAAATTATTATGTCTACATTCTTACCAATTGGAACAATACTGTAATGTACATTGGAGTAACAAATGATTTAGTAAGAAGATTGTACG
Organism: Ignavibacteriaceae bacterium; assembly: GCA_036796535.1. Lineage (GTDB taxonomy): Bacteria > Bacteroidota > Ignavibacteria > Ignavibacteriales > Ignavibacteriaceae > IGN3. The sequence continues at coordinate 10,628 of DAIRCT010000094.1, read as the reverse complement.
AACATAAAAACAAATTATATGATGAGTTCACTAAAAAATATAACTTAAATAAACTTGTGTACTTCGAATTATTCTTTGATATAAATGAAGCAATAAAAAGAGAAAAAGAAATTAAAAAGTGGCGAAGAGAAAAAAAGAATAATTTAGTTGAATCAAAAAACCCTGATTGGAAGGATTTGAGTTTAGAATTTAGCGATTAAGATTTCTCGTCGAGGACTCCTCGAAATGACTATTATGCCCATTTCGAACGACTTGCCCAATGAACGCAGTCAAGACGTGAGAGAAAAATCTTTTTTATTTGTGATCTAAGATTTCTCACCGACTAAAGTCGGATTCGAAATGACATTATCATTAACTCTTTAACCCAATTCCCGGATAATCGGTAAGTGTAACTTTACCATCAATAACTTTCATTCCTTCAAACGGGTCATTCTTAATTAGTAATGCTCCATCAAGATCAGCCCAATCTACCATTGGTGAAAGCTGCGATGCAGCAGAAATTGCGCAGCTTGTTTCTGTCATACATCCAATCATTACTTTCATGTTAAGTGAGCGTGCAAGGTTTAACATTTTGTTTGCTTCACGCATACCGGTGCACTTCATCAATTTAATATTTATGCCGGAATACACTCCATTAGCTTTTATAACATCAGGAATTCTTTGCACAGACTCATCACCAATTATTGGAAGAGGCGAGTTTTGGGTTAACCATGCAATATCATCAACCTGCTCTTTAGGCATTGGCTGCTCAACAAACTCAATATTTTTATCGCTTAACCAGTTTATCATATCTAAAGCAAAGTGTTTATCTTTCCAACCCTGATTAACATCTACTGTTAGCGGAACATTTGTAACAGAGCGGATTGTATTAATCATCTCTTTATCGTTTTCTCTTCCCAGTTTAACTTTTAATACTTTAAATTCTTCCGCTTCTTTAACTTTTTGCCTTACAACGTCGGCGGTGTCTATCCCGATCGTAAATGTTGTATAAGGAGTTTTTGTTTTATCATAACCCCATATTTTGTACCAGGGCTGATTCATTAATTTGCCGACAAGATCATGTAATGCAATATCTACAGATGCTTTTGCCGCAGTATTTTTTGCATCGATGGAGTCAATGTAATCTAAAATATTTTCCATCTCAAACGGATCGCTGAATTGCTCAAGATTTACTTTGGATAAAAATGCTGTAGCAGTTTCCTGTGATTCACCAAGATAAGGCGGCATTGAAGCTTCCCCGTAACCCTTAATTCCATCATATTCAATTTCAGTTAGCATTACAGGAGTTGTAGTTCTGGAATTAACTGCAACTGTAAAAACATGTTTTAACTCAAGTGTATAAGGTTTGAATGAAAATTTCATTTTATATCCTTTGCCTTTTATAATATTTCTTGCAAATGATGAGGAGGGAAGTGAAGCTGCAATTGAACCTGCAGCAATAATTCCTGAAGTTTTAAAAAAATCTTTTCGTGTTTGTTTCATAAAAGTCCTATAAAATTGTATTTGTAAAACAGACTTTAGTCTGTTAAAATATTAGTACTATATATTACAATCACAGACTGATCCACCGCGGCGGACTGTGTTACAAATTTATTGATAATCTCCAGTTTAATAATTCTCTGTTAACTTTCTTAGTTCAGATGAATGAGCATAAAATTCTTCAAGTGATAATTCTTTAAGGAAAACCATTCCATAAGCTGCCTGCACTCTTGGATGAGAATTTTTTATAAAATAATCTTTGCCAAGACATAATCTAATTGTTTGATATTGTTCAACCTGAATGCGTTGAGCTAAACGGGAAAATGGTCCATCATATTCCCAGCTAGGAAAACTTGCATTCCTTTGAGATCCATAACTGTTAAGAAAAGTATTTTCCAAAATTGCCATTGAGTTTAGACTTACAGGAATATAAATATTTGCTTCAGCGGGATGGAAACGATACCAAATATTTCTATATCCCCAAACTTTAATATCACTTATTCCTGTCTCTTTTTCATATAACTTTAATGCCTCTGCGGTGGCTTGCAATACTTTGTAATGCGTATCAGGTCCGCTTCCTTCAGGATCAAGAGCCACAGTAACAATTGATGGTTTTATCTTTTTAAGTAATTGTAAAATTGGAATTACATCTCTATCCATTTCAGGATTTTCTGTAAAGATATCTCCCTGATAAAAGCCAAGACGCATATGTGAAACCGAGCTTGTATTAAATCCAAAGAAAGCCCATACAAGTTCTTCTTCAAATTCCCTCATCATTCCTTTCAACTTTTGAACATGCGGAATATCTTTTTTACCGGGATATTGAGTTTTAAAATAATTAATCAGCTCATCAACTCTATCTTCAAGATAATTAATATTATCTTCTTCATAAATCTCAATCATATTTCTCAAAAGTCTGCGCGATACAGCTTCCTTTCTAACAGTTCTGCTGTGCTCTGCAAGTCCATCCAGATATAGATGAAGGTCTCTGTTCTTTCCTTCTTTAAATTCCGGATCAAAATATCTTTGGTTAAATCGATTTCTAAAATCCTGATGATCAAGAAAATGTTTTAAATCTTCCAGCAGCTCCAGCATATAAGAATTTGTAACTGCGGTAAAGCCGCTTGTCATCGTAACAAAATGATGCTTGTTGCTTGGGTCTCTAACAAGATGAGCAATGTATGGAAGATAACCAAGTGGAATATCATCATGATGCGGTCCGGTGTGAAGAATAACTTTGTTAGAAACGGGCAGCATCCCTCTTTCAAACCTTTCGATAATCGATTTATGAATTGCTTGTCCAATCTCTTGCGGTGTTTTTTCAGTCCGCTCGATTATAAGCTTTGTAAGTTTATTGGAATTATAATCTTCATAGTTTAGATCGAGCAACGATTTATTTCTTTCAATACAAAGATTAACCACTGCTCTTTCTATTGATACTTGTGAAATATCTTCTTCATTCAAAACATCGTGATATCTTCTCTCGACCAATCTGAAAGCAGCGCCATTTGTTAAATAAAAACGAGCGTTCTTCAGTCTCTGCAAAACTGTTGCAGGGTATTTATTTGAAACCGAAGTTTGGATAGAATCTCTTACAATATTTCCTTTGGCTTCACCTGCAGCAATTATTATTGCTGTTGCATCCGGATTGTACGTTATAGTATCAAGTCCGATTGTAATTACTAATCGTTTCCTTGCAATTTCAATTCCGCCCAAATCTGTAGCGGCTGCGGCTTGCGTTTCATAATTTGTTTGGATTAATCTTGTAGTTGAATAGTGATCACTTCCCATAACGTTAAAACCGATATGTCCATCAGGACCAATACCGCCAAGAAAGAAACCAATACCACCCATATCACGGATTTTCTTTTCGTAATCCGTGCAAAACTGATCTACTAATTCTATAGTTTGTTTTTGATATCGTTCTAAAGTTGTTGATGCCCAGCGTGTGCGTAAAGATAAATCAATGGTTTCATCCGGAAAAATTTCTGATAGCGGTAAATTATTTGCGGTTGGAATTTCGTTTATGTTCATCAGTAATGCTTTTTTAACATCCAATCCCCAGTTGCTGAAATAATATTTTTGGATATAATAATAAAAGCTATTGTGTTGATGAGAATCGATCGGATAAAATTCATCAATCTGAATAAAACGTAAACTTTGTATATCAGGTTTTTTAGCAGGATCGAGATCAATTTTTTTTAGTGTCTCAACAACATCTGTCTTGTCCCAATTCTTTAAAAAGTAAGCAACCCATTTAATAAAATGTTCAGGAGTTTTTCCAGTTGGTAAAGAAACAACACCACCTGGATTTTGCTGCATCCACTCAATAAATCTTAATGCAGTCATCTTTCCAAGCTCAGGGAAATTTGAAACTTGTATTACGGGAATTTTTTCTGTGGGTTTATAAATTAATTCTTTACCGGAAAGATCTAAATAATATTTTTCAACTTTTGATAACATGATTTGTAACTTTAATTATGAATATAAAATAATTTCTTAATTATGATGATTAAATATAGCAATCACAATCATGTATTTAAAGAAATTAACGTTGATTAAAATCATATTAATATTTTTGCTAAATTTGACACGAATTATAAATCCAATTTATCAAACGAAATAAAATTTAAATGAACTCATCATCTGATTCACACAAACTTTTCGAAGAAATAAATAAGTTAACCACAGAGCAGCGCAACCCTCGCTCAATGGACATTGATGCAAAATCCACCGAGGAAATATTAAAGATAATTAATGATGAAGATAAACTTGTTCCATATGCAGTTGAAAAAGAATTGCCATACATAGCACAAGCCGTTGATATTATCGTAAGCGCATTAAAGCAAGGCGGTAGACTTTTATATTTTGGCGCAGGAACAAGCGGAAGACTTGGTGTTGTTGATGCATCCGAATGCCCGCCAACATTTGGAACACCTTATGGAATGATTGAAGGATATATCGCTGGCGGAAAAGAAGCAATGTTTCGTGCGCAGGAAGGTGCAGAGGATAAAGAAGAAAATGGTGCTAAGGAAGTTGTTGCTGCTAATGTTACTTCAAAAGATGTTGTGTGCGGAATTGCTGCAAGCAGAAGAACTCCATACGTTGTTGGTGCCGTAAAAAAAGCCAAACAATTAGGTGCAAAAACTTTATACGTTACTACTAATCCCAGAAAAGATTTTGATATTGCTGAAGTTGATGTTGCCATTTGTCCTTATGTTGGACCCGAAGTAGTAATGGGTTCAACAAGAATGAAAAGCGGTACAGCACAAAAATTAGTTTTAAATATGCTCACTACTGCTTCTATGATTCGTCTTGGTAAAGTTTATGAAAATATGATGATTGATCTGCAAATGACTAACAAAAAATTAGTTGAGCGCTCAAAAAAAATTGTTATGACTATTACCGGACTTAATTATGAAGAAGCGACTGCGGCTCTTGAAAAAGCAAAAGGTCATGTTAAAACCGCCCTTGTTATGATTAAAGCAAATGTAGATTATAAAGAAGCAAAGGAAAGATTAAGGCGTGCAGACGGGTTTGTACGCAAAGCGATTTCATTATAAAATATTAAGATACTTCTGAAAAATAGATTTCGTATTGACTGGCATTCGCGCGATCCGTTAGCTAACGGATCACTGGAATGGGCTTTTGAATTTTCCAGAAGTCTCCATTGATTAAAAAATATTCAATTAAAAAATTGAAATATTAATTATTTAACTGTAAATTAAACAATAAAATTGGGTGATTATAATTTTAAAATAATTAACTAATTAACTTTAATAACTAACATACATTAGGAGGTTTCATGAACCGACTAGCTTACCTTGTTGTTTTTCTTGCTCTCGTTTTTACTACACTTATATCAGCACAAACTTTTACACGTACCGCTGAAATAAAAGATCCATCAGCTCTTGAAAGAGGTTTTGGAGCTATTGTAGCCGGGGTTGATTTTGACGGCGATGGATTGCCAGAAATTTATGCTTGCAATACAAATATGGTTGATGGGGCATATGAAGTAATCCCAAGACTTTATAAGTTTGAATGGAACCCAGTGACTGCTAAATGGGATTCTGTTTGGGGTACAGTTGCACCTGTTCCGTTACAAAATACTTGGCCTGCTTTAGCTTGGGGTGATTTAGATAAAGATGGAAGACCAGAATTATATTGGGGACCAGTTAATAACATTAGCACTGATCCAAATCCCGCAAGAATACTTGTTTACGAATATCCCGGTGATGGTAGTGATCACATGGGAGTTGATGATGGATTTGGTGGTTGGGAACCCAATGCTAAGACTCCAATCGTATCTGTAGATAATTATAACTTGAGACCAGTTAAATTTGTAATTTCTGATGTTGATGGAGACGGAAAAGATGAATTGATATTTCCGGATAGATCGGGTAACTGGCATGTCGGTGTATTATCCGTTGATGATATTCCTGATAACGGTGGTGGTTTAGAAACCTGGACAGTAAAGTATAATGGAAGTCTTGATCCTAATCTAACCGGCACTGGTGCTTCATACGATGTAGTTGTTGTTCCGCCATATATTGGTGTGTTTAACAGTAATGGAACAACATCCTTAATAAAATATGATAACGGAAATTGGATCAGTCAATTACCACAAAAAGGTGTAGCCGGTGGAAACAGCTCATTTAAAGGTTCTGTAACGGTTGATTTAGGGAATGGCAGCACCGGCGTATATGTTGGAAGTTGGTATAGTGGTAAAGTTTATTTAATTGATAAACCCGATAATGCTGATACTTTAGTTTCATATGAGGTTGCTGATTTTTCACCCTATGCCGTTAGATTAAATGGTGCTGGTGTTGGCGATCTTGATAATGATGGTTTACCTGATATGGTTTTTGGTTCACGTTATATGGCTGGTAATACTGCTAAAGTTCCAATCTTTAGATTGGAATTTCAGGGGGGAGATAAAAAGAGTCCTTCCAGTTATGTTGCTTCTATTATTGATTCAGCATATTGGACTAAAAATGGTGATATGGATGTTATTTGTGTTGCTAATATTGATGGTGACCCTGCAGATGAAGTGCTTTATACTCAGGGTTATTCAAGAGGTAACGCTAATGATGATCCAATGCCAATTATAATTTTGGATCAGCAGTTTACACCGGTTTCAGTTGAAAGAGAAAACGATATAGTTCCTTCTCAATTTTTTATAGATCAGAACTATCCAAATCCTTTCAATCCATCAACTGAAATTAAATTTGGAATCAAAGAAGCTTCTAATGTTGATTTAAGAATCTATGATGCATTAGGAAGAGAAGTTGCAGTACTTATAAATAACGAATTTATGAATGCCGGTTCATACAACGTTAAGTTTAATGCAACTAATCTTGCAAGCGGTAATTATGTCTATCGTATTACTGCCGGCGCAAATACAGTTTCTAAAAAAATGCAGTTACTCAAGTAATTTGTTTTATGTGTTTAAGGGTTATCCTAATATGATTTTTTAATTCAGCGATTGCTGATATGATCTATATTATGATAACCCTTTTGTTTTATTGTTTATAAATTTTATTGAATATTTAAAATAATTTTGTCAGTATTGTCATCCTGAGCACAGATGAAGGATGATGTTGGATTGTACTATTTATGTTCACCCTTCGACTTCGCTCAGGGTGACAATGAACAATTTATCTATAATTACTAACAAACACTTTTTGTTTTAACAGACCAAAGCAGGCAGTTTAAACGCGATTTTTCTACAATTAAATTTTGCTATAAGAGGTCACGATGAAAAAATTTTTACTTTCTTTTACTCTTATCTTTTTAATTCCATTTTTATTAATTCCAACACAAACCTTTGCAGGCGTAACTGGTAAAATTGCAGGCAAGGTTACAGATGCACAAACAGGTGAAGACCTGATTGGAATTAACGTTATGATTGAAGGTACAACAATGGGTGCTGCAACCGGTGTTGATGGAACTTACATCATCAACAATATTGAACCGGGAACATATACATTAATTTTTTCCGGAGTAGGATATCAAAAGAAAAAAGTTACTGATGTAAAAGTCTCAACTGATTATACAACACGAATTGATATCCAACTTTCTAGTGAAGCAATCAGCTTGGAGACAATTGTTGTTGAAGCCAAAAACCCGATGATCAGAAAAGATCTTACATCATCCAAAACAGTTATTGATGAAAACCAGATTCAATCTCTTCCTGTTGAAAGTCTGGAAAATATTTTAACCCTGCAGGCAGGTATTACCAAAGGAGCCGGCGGCGAAATCCACATAAGAGGTGGAAGATCCTCTGAAGTTGCTTACAATGTTAATGGTGTATCAACAATCAACCCGTTTGATTTTACCAAAACAGTTTCCATATCAACTAATGCTATTCAGGAATTATCCGTTGTAAGTGGAACGTTTAATGCTGAATATGGTAATGCGCTGAGTGGTATTGTAAATACTGTGACAAAAGAAGGTGGATCAAATTACCGCGGTACGCTTTCGTTTTATACCGGCGATTATGTAAGTCAGCATAACGATACATTTTTTGATATTAACAATATTAATGCATTCAGCAACCAGGTTTTAGAAGGTACGCTCGGTGGTCCGGTTCCTGGATTAAATAATCTTGTATCATTTTTCTTTTCTGGCAGATATAATAAAGATGGTGGCTATCTATTTGGTAAAAGGGATCATACTATTTATGATTCCGTTTGGGTCAATCCAAATAATGTAAATGATATCAGAGTATCCTCAACAGGTGATGGTGCGGTTATTCCAATGAATCCAAGTGAAGATTTTAGTGGGACAGGAAAAATTACTATCAAACCTTTCTCTGCTTTTAAAATTAATTATGATGTCGTTTACTCAAAATCAAATTACAAAACTTATAATCACGACTTTAAATATAATCCTGATGCAAATTATCAGAGATTTGAGTGGAGCTTATTAAATTCTTTAGAGATTAGACATGCTGTAAGCAACAGTACATTTTATTCTTTACAAGGCGCTCATAATATTTATGATTATAAAAGATATTTATTCCCATTGTTAGATGCTTCAGGTAATGCAGTAAGTTATCATCCCGGGATGGACATATCATCACTTCATGCAGATTCAAGATATCAACCAATTCATAAATTGAATAGAACATCTACTTATACTTTTGAATCAGGTGGAACATTAAACGATCACTACTATCAGAGGTCTCACACAACAGAATTAAAATTTGATTTGACAAGTCAGATTAATAGTCAACATGAAGCGAAACTTGGTGTACACTGGAAAAATGATTTAATGGATTTTGAGGACTTCACTGTTCAAAGAGATACATTAACTTATAAAACACCGACTATACTTAGTCCTGAAAGTTCTGTACACGATTTGTACTCAAAAGAACCAAGACAAATATCAGCATACATTCAGGATAAGATGGAATTTACAAGTATGATAATTAATGCTGGTCTCAGATACGATTATTTTAATGCCCGCTCGCTTTATTCAGATAATACAAATGCTCCTACTCAAGATTTAAAAATGGCAGATGCTAAAACTACTTTTAGTCCAAGACTTGGAATATCATTTCCAATAACAGATCAGGGAATTATCCATTTCTCGTATGGACATTTTTATCAGTTACCACCATTTAGCTTCTTATATACTAATCCAACTTTTGAGAATAATGTTGCAATACCAACATTTGGAAATGCAAACCTGAATCCTGAAAAAACCGTCACTTATGAAATAGGATTGCAGCAACAACTAACAGATGAATTAGCATTTAATGTAACAGCTTTCTTTAAGGACGTTCGTGATCTGCTTGCGTTACAAAAAATAAGAATAAGCAGCAGTTCATCATACTTTAAATATGTAAATAAAGATTATGGTAATATTAAAGGTATTACATTCTCATTAACCAAAAGAAAACTTCCTTCAGATTTATTCTCTATTTCACTTGATTATACTTATCAGGTTGCGGAAGGAAATGATACCGGTGCTGATGCTTTCTTTCTTGATGTTGCTTCCGGCAGACAGAGTGAAAAAATTCCTGTACCGCTTGCCTGGGATCAGGCGCATACTTTAAATGGCGTGATATCATTTGGCGGCGATAGAGATTGGGTCTTTACGTTAATTGGAAATATAAGTACGGGCTTGCCCTACACACCTTTGATTTATGATAAACAGATATATCTAAGAGCTAATAGTGAAAGAAAACCACTGCAGACAAACGTGGATCTACTTATAGAAAAATCCTTCGATCTCTCAGACATACTTATTACTGCGTTTATTAAAGTTTATAATCTGTTTGATACAAGAAACGAAAGATTTGTATATGATGACACAGGAAGAGCAACTTATACTCTTTTAGCTAATCAAAGCGGTCCGCAAGCGGCAGATGCATTATCTGAAAAAAATCCTGCAATAAAATCTGCCACAGAATATTTTGTACGTCCACAGTATTTTTCAGCCCCGCGCGAAGTAAGACTTGGGCTTATGATTGAACTTTAATGATCTTTAAACGGAGTTTAAAATGTTGAAAAACAAAAATTACTTTTTAATTATTCAAATAGTCTTTCTTGTATTGATATTTAACTTTACAAGTTTCTCGCAAAAAACAGATCAGCAAAGACAAGCTGAACATCAAATAGTGATTGATTATCTCAATTCACTTTATCAAAATTCTCCTATCAATTCAAATACAGATGAATCATTATCAAAGGAGAATGCTGATAAAACGCTTCGGAAAATTGCTGGTGAAGAAGATAGGAAAAGCTATATAATGAACGGAAATAATGTCCTTTGCCAGGTTTGGAATTACGGCGGTATTTGTGCCGGATTAGGAGGCGAAGGTCTAAGAGAGAGACTTGATTTAGTTTGGAGAGATTTACCATATATTTTTCAATTCAGTCCTTTTGTTGGTGCATCTGTTCCAGACGCAAAGAATTCAAATAAGAGGTTGCATATTATTTCTGATGGGATGTATGATTACAGCAATATTGGTTTGAGAGATGAAAACCTTACCACTTTCTTTAAATGGACCTGGCAGCCATTACCCGGTTATGCAGATCCTGATCAGGAGTTTATGGCTTCAAATCCAGCTTTTGATGCAAACAGAGATGGTAAACCTGATAGTTGGCCACGCAGTTGGTATAGCGAAGCTTTAGGTGAAT
>DAIRCT010000093.1:8060-11356 GCA_036796535.1 Ignavibacteriaceae bacterium | reverse complement strand
ACAAAAGCAGGTTTTGTAAGTAACCAACTGGCATCTTCTAAAATGGATAACATTTATGTTGTGCCAAATCCGTACGTTGCAACAAACGATATTGAACCTGCAAATAAATTGCCGGGGCAAAATCGTGGTGAGAGACGAATCTATTTTGAAAATCTCCCAATGTTGTGCACCATCAGGATATTTACTCTTAGTGGTGAATTGGTTACAACGCTTGAGCATGAATCCGGAGTTGACAACGGAAGAGAGTACTGGAATCTTCTTAACAAAGATGGCTTCAGCATCGCTTATGGTTTGTACATAGCACACATCGATGCGCCCGGAGTAGGTGAGAAACTGATTAAGTTTGCAATTATTAAGTAAATAAGCTGCAGGAAAAAATTATGAAAACATTTAAAAATATTTTTTATTTAACAGTTGCAGCGGCTTTAATCTTTACTGCTAATGCACAAACTACAAAAACTGGAACAACATCAGCCCAAATTCTTAAATTAAATGTTGGTCCAAGAGCAATTGGAATGGGTGGAGCTTTTACAGCAGTTGCTAACGATATCACATCACTGTATTGGAATCCTTCAGGTACTGCAAATATTGAATCTAACGAGGCGTATTTTAATCATACTTCATTATACTTAGACTTAAGATATGATTACGCCGCTATTGCAAGTAATGTTGGCGGCTTTGGAACAGTGGGTGCTTTTGTTTCAGTACTTTCAACAGATGATATGCCGGTTAGAACTGTTGATCAACCGGAGGGAACAGGAGAATTTTTTAATTATGGCGCCATAGTAGTTGGATTAAATTACTCCAGATTTCTAACGGAAAATTTTTCAATCGGATTTAATGTAAAATATATCAACGAATCAATCTGGCATATGAGTTCCACAGGATTTGCAGTTGATGTTGGAACACTTTACAAAATTCCTGTTCTAAATGAGTTACGTATTGCAGCCAGCATTTCAAATTTTGGTACAAAGATGCAGCTTTCCGGAAGGGATGCAACTGTTAATTTCCCGGCAGGTGCAGGTGGAAATAATCTTGTAAACTCTAATTTAGAAATGGATAAATTTGATTTACCATTACTTTTTAGATTTGGAATTTCTGCTGATGTGATAAAAGAATCCACATCTCGTTTAACTGTAGATGTTGATGCTATTCATCCAAATGATCATACAGAATATCTTAATACAGGAATGGAATACTCCTGGAATGAAATAATATTTTTACGAGGTGGCTATAATTCATTATTCGAAAAAGATTCTGAAAAAGGATTAACTCTCGGCTTTGGAATTAATTATCGAATTATCGATTTGATAAAAGTAAAACTTGATTATGCTTATCAGGATTTTGGAAGACTGAAGGATGTTCATTACTTCTCGGTTGGAATAAATTTTTGATAATGCGGCATGATAAAATTTTTACTTCTGTTCATTCTACTTCTTAACTATTCAATTCAAGCGCAGGAATTTAGGTTCCTGCGCCCTGTACCTGACAACGTGCAAACCAACGGAAGTTACCTTTACGGTGAACCAAGTGTTCACGGCGGCACATCTGCACATAATGGAACTGATATTCTCGTCAAATGGGATACTGTGTATTCGGCATCCGATGGTTACGTTAGTTTTGTTGGTTATAGCGCAGCAGACACCGGTCAGTATGGTGGTTATGAACCTAATGGTGCCGGTAATTATATTACAATTAGAACTCTGTGGAATAACGATTATTATTATTTGCTTTACATGCATCTTACACGACCTTTTGTTTTTATAGGACAAAATGTTTCTGCCGGACAGCCGATAGCATTATCCGGAAATACTGGATACTCTACAGGTGCGCATCTACATTTTGAAATCAGAAAAGGTTCGCAAAGCAGTTCTATCGGAAATAAAAGAAATGCGGAGTTGTGGTGCTCAATATCTGGTATGGGAGCTATTTATGGACATATTCCAAATGCACCGAACAGTACTGAAGTTCGCATCACTCCCGATCCTAAGCCGAGACCACCATATACAACTTACAGTTATTCGCTCACATATCAATTTGCTGATCCGTATATAGGATCTGATGATATCTATAAAGAAAATTATGCTATCGGAGATGTAAAACCCGGCACTTATACTATTACAGCTTTAAACGGTGTTTACCGAAGAGTTGTAACAGTTGTCGAAGGAAAAGTTGTAAACGCTGATGTGGCTACGAATGTTGATGAATTTAATTTAGCTGTGGATAATTTTATACTTTCTCAGAATTTCCCAAATCCATTTAATCCAAGTACAGTAATTAATTTTCAAATCCCTGGAAGAAGTTTTGTTCAGTTAAAAGTATATGATTTGCTGGGTGAAGAAATTACTGTGCTTGTAAATGAGGAAAGAGATAAGGGAATTTATAATGAAGTTTTTAATGGGTCCAATTTACCTTCTGGATTTTATATATATACTTTGATTGCTCGTCCGAATGATGGGACTAAGGAATTTAGAGAGTCAAAGAAAATGATGCTAATCAAATAAAATTTTCTTAAATAACTCGAGTCGACCGCTTAAATTAGGTAAACCGTTGAAACGGTTGCAAAACTATCTCTTTTTTCATTAACACCGGGATTAATCCCGGTGATACTAAAAACCTAAAACCCAGTTATTAACCGTTTTAACGGTTTCTAACCTTGACAAATTTTAGGCGGCCATCTTGAGTAAATAAATTATTTGTCACTGTAAATTAGATAGAAGAAAAATGATTTGTAATCAATTTTAAGTTGTTGATTTAAAATTATATTATCTTACATCCGGTAATTACATCATTTTAATATTTTTAGCTGAATAAATTTTTTATTGTCAAACAGGAATTTCTGATTATGTCAAATAATCTTTTCAAATATTTTTTTACTCTAAGTTTTCTTCTAAACACTTTACTTTATGCTCAAGTTCCAGTTCCGGAAACTGGTTGTTATCATGCAGCATTTACGGGTAATGATACTCATCAGCAGTTTGTAACACTTGCTAAAAAAGAAATTGCTATCGAAATGTTTTTTATGGGATGGCCGGAAGCATTTCCAATAACTAAATGCACTCAAATTTCAAACAACGGATCGATCCCTCATATTACCTGGATGCCGCAGGTAAGCGGTTCACCATTCCCATTAGATGGAATAATTAACGGAACTTACGATTATTACATTACAACTTTTGCTAATGCAGCTAAAGCGTTTGGTAAACCTCTTTTCATTCGACTTGGACATGAATTTAACGGAGATTGGTACACTTATGGTGGAGCAAATAATGGCGGGGGGACTTTAAACGGTTTTG
>DAIRCT010000093.1:0-8050 GCA_036796535.1 Ignavibacteriaceae bacterium | reverse complement strand
ATGGTCCTGAAAGATTTATTGCTGCTTACAAACATGTTCATGATTTATTTGCGGCACAAAACGTAACAAATGTTGTTTGGATTTGGTGTCTTAATAATAGTAGTTCACCAACCGCTTCGTGGAATGTGCCGGAAGCTTACTATCCGGGCGATAATTATGTTGATTGGATTGGATTTGACGGCTACAATTTTGGTACCTCACAAACTTGGTCTGGTTGGGTAAGTTTTTTTAATATTTACTATCCACTTTATAATAAATTTGTAACATATAACAAACCGATGATGATAGGTGAATTTGCTTCAGTTGAAGAGGGAGGGAATAAAGCAAGTTGGATTCATGACGCATATCTTTATACACATTATTCATTCCCCAAAATTAAAGCAATCACATGGTTTCATGTTGCAAAAACTGAAGGAACTGTTTTTACAGATTGGCGAATTAATTCTTCAACTGCATCATTAACGTCTTATCAGGATGCAGTTGCAGACCCTTATTATCTTTCAAGCATCGTAACTGATGTTGAAGAAGGGCACAATGAACTTCCGGTAGAATTTTTACTTGAACAGAATTTCCCAAATCCATTTAATCCAAGTACGCTCATAAATTTTCAGTTACCTACAAGAAGTTTTGTGCAATTGAAAGTTTATGATTTGCTGGGTGAAGAAGTTGCAGTACTTGTAAATGAAGAAAGAGAACAGGGAAATTATAATGAAGTTTTTAATGGATTTAATTTACCCTCTGGATTTTATATCTATTCTTTGTCGGCTCATCCAATTGATGGAACGAAAGAATTTAGAGAATCAAAGAAAATGATGTTAGTTAGGTAACATTATTTTTTACACACTTTCTCAAAAACCCTTTTAAAATTTCCGCCAAGAAATTTAGCAACTTCAGTTTCAGTATAGCCGTGTTGTAATAATGCTAAAGTTAAATCAGGAAATTTTGTAACATCTTCCAAACCAGTCGGTGTTACTTCAATTCCATCAAAATCAGAACCAATTGAAACGTAGTTTGTTCCAACTAGTTTAACAATATGATCTATATGTTTTAATACATCATCAATTGAAGAGTTTGAAGATCCATTAAGAAAGTATGGATAGAAAACTACACCAACTACTCCACCTGACTTTGCAATATCTTGTATCTGAGAATCGTATAAATTTCTGTAATGATTGTAAACACTTCTTGCCCCAGAATGAGTAGCTACAATTGGGTTTGTTGTTACGGCTAAGATGTCCTGAATAGTTTTAATACCTACATGCGAGACATCAATAATAACTCCTAACGAGTCTAACTTTCTTATAACCTGTCTGCCAAATTCTGATAATCCTTGTGTTAAAGTTCTGGGATCCTTAGCAGAGATTGCCCAGTTAGTGCTGTTATTCCAGGTGATAGTCAAATATCTCATCCCTGCATTATAAAGCTGCAAAAGTTTATCCATACTTTCTTCAATATGATGCCCGCCTTCAACGCCAATAACAGCAGCTATTTTATTTTGGTTATTTATTTGCAATGCTTGCTGAAGTGTGGTTGCTTGTTCAATAGTTGAAGTGTTTGAAGCAAGTTCTGAATAAAATATATCCCGCATTACAAGTGCTTGATCAAAGTAATTTGTATATGCAGTGGGACTGACCCAAATGGAAAAAAACTGTACATCAACTCCACCCATTTGTAATCGCGGAATATCTGTATGATTATAAGTATGCAAATCAGCAAGGTGATAATTTGGATCAGAAACCATTACTTCAAGTACATCATTATGCAAATCAATAAGTGTATATTTTGAGTGAATGGTTTGTAAATATGTGCTGAAATATTCGCTTCCGTTTATATTTGAAATTATCGTATCTGCTGCATAAGCAAATTTCGTAATTACAATTTCAATTGGTGTTGAAGCTGTAGAATTGTTTTTTGTTAAATTGATTGAAACACCGGTATATATTTCGCCAAGCCCAATTCCATTCCCTCCATCAAGTTGAATCATTTTTTTTGTTAATGATTGATTACGATATGAAATAGTATAAAAATAAACACCGGCACTTCCCTTACTAAACCAGTTCACAAAATAATTACCGGCTGAAAGAAATGTACTTTTTTCATCTATAAGTTCGCCAAGGATATTATGTACCGAGATGGTAACATTTTCATTTGTTGGAATAAAAAATCCAATCTTTGTTGATGGATTAAAGGGATTAGGAAAATTCTGATAAACTTGAAGATCATTTGGAATAAAGTCCGGATTACCATAAACTGCTGTAACAAAGTTATATTGCCAATTACCTATTGCATCAGTAAATACAGAGTCAGCGATACCTGTGTCTAAATTTTTTATTTGAACTTTTGCATTTTCAATGGGTGAGTTACTTATTACATCTTTCACATTTCCAGAAAAAGAAATGGTTTGAGCATAGTTTAATAAATTAATTAAAATAACAAGTATGAATAGAAAATATTCTTTCATCGATTTCCAAAATGTTATTACAAATATAAAATAATGTTTAAATAATTTGACATTTACTTTTATTCTTTTATCTAATTATTCTAAGTTAATACTAATGAAATCATTTAACTTTGAATGCGCCTCATTTCTTAACTTATAAAATATTGAAAGGAGTACTTTATGTTAGTCCTGATTAAAGAAAACGCACAGCAGATGAGTTTAGAAGCTGCTAGCCAAATCGCCTCGCAAATAAAATTAAAACCAGATTCCGTAATTGGATTTGCTACAGGCAGTACACCTTTAGGTTTGTATAAAGAACTAATTCGAATGCATAAAGATGAAGGATTAGATTTTTCAAAGATAATTTCTTTTAATCTTGATGAGTATGTCGGATTACCGCCTTCACATCCAGAAAGCTATCACTTTTTTATGTGGGAAAATCTTTTCAAGCATATAAATATCAATCCATCAAATGTTCACATCCCCATGGGAATGGCTGAAAACATTGAAGCATTTTGTGATTGGTATGAAGACAAAATTAAAAGTTATGGCGGAATTGATATTCAGATTTTAGGAATTGGTGCAAATGGACATATCGCATTTAATGAACCGGGTTCTTCGCTCGGCTCACGAACAAGAATAAAAACTCTTGGTGAAAAAACCCGATTAGATAACTCTCGTTTTTTTAATAATATCGATGAAGTTCCGAAATACGCAATAACAATGGGTGTAGGAACTATAATGGAATCAAAAAAATTATTGTTACTGGCTAACGGAATAAATAAAGCAGATGCAATTAAGGCAACAGTTGAAGGACCAATTATGGCAAAATATCCGGCAACGATTGTTCAATTACACAGATACGCTACTGTTATAATTGATAAAGATGCAGCATCAAAACTTGAAGGTGAATATATTGACAAGTAGATTAAAAATCATATAAAATAATATGAGCACAATAGTCCAAAAATATGGCGGTAGCAGTGTTGCTGATATTGAGAAGTTAAAAAAGATTGCCCGCATAATTGCTGCAGTGAAACAACAAGGTCACGATGTTGTTACGGTTGTATCGGCAATGGGCAAAACGACAAATCAACTTATTGAAATGGCTAAATCTCTTTCTCCTAATCCTGAAAGAAGAGAACTTGATATGCTGTTAAGTACAGGTGAGCGAATCACTATGGCACTTTTATGCATTGCTCTTAATGATCTTGGAATTCGAGCGATATCTTTAACCGGTTCTCAAGCAGGAATAATTACCAATGATAGATATAATGATGCCAGTGTAATTGAAGTTCGTCCGTTTCGTGTGCAGGATGAATTAGCAAAAGGACAAGTAGTTGTGATTGGCGGATTTCAAGGTGTAAGTTATAAGCGTGATATTACTACTCTCGGTCGTGGTGGATCTGATACATCTGCAGTAGCGCTTGCAGCAGCATTGAATGCAGAGCGGTGTGAAATTTATTCTGATGTTGATGGTGTATATACAGCAGACCCGAATTTAATTAAAGATGCTAAACATCTAACCGAAATATCGTATGAGCAGATTCAAGAGATGGCTGAAGCAGGTGCAAAGGTATTAAATGCGCAAGCTGTGCAGTTTGCAAAAAAAGCAAAAATAGCAATATATGCGAGAAGTACATTTGATTCAGTCAGAGAAACTATTGTTAGAGAAATGGCTCCAACAGGTAAGCTGGAAATTATTGGAGTTGTTCAGGAAAATGAAATCGCTAAAATTACCTTCATAAAAAAAGATATTCGGAACCATCTGAAAGATTTTTTTACATTATTAGATGAAAAAAATATTGCTGTAAAAGAATTGCATTACAATCAAAACCATTCTTTTGAAAGTGAAAACATATTGTTTGTAATTTCAAAAAAGAATATTCATAATTGGAATGAAGTTAAAAAGGAATTACAGACAAATTATAAAAAGGATATACTCATAGATGAAACTCTTGGTGCTGTTTCAATAATTGGAGAGGGATTCAGTCGCGACAACAAAACAATAATAGAAACCCTAGATTTATTAAATTTGAATAAGATTAAATTCTTTGGATTAACAACAACTTCATTCAGATTATCTTTGCTTGTTAAAACGGATAAATTAACTGATGTTGTAGAATTACTTCATAACTATTGGATTAAGTAATTTAATTTTTAAAAAAATATTTCAGATGAAGGAGTCTTAAATGTTTAACGGAACAGGCACAGCTTTAATTACACCATTTAACGAAGATCTTAGTATTGATTATAAATCGTTAAAACTCCTGATTGAAGATCAGATTAAAAATGGTGTTAGTGCAATTGTAATAATGGGCACTACGGGTGAAACCCCTGTGATTGATGAAGATGAAAGAAGAAAATTAGTTGATGAATCTGTCTCAATTGCAAATGGAAGAATCAAAATAATTATTGGTACCGGCACAAATGATACAAAGAAAGTAGTAAAGTTTAACAAAATAGCAGAAGAATATAAAGCTGATGGTTTGTTAATCGTTAATCCTTACTACAACAAAAGCACTCAAGCCGGACTTGTTGAACATTATAGATATATTTCAGAAAAAACTGATTTACCAATAATTTTATACAATGTGCCTTCAAGAACAGCAATGAATATTTTACCTGAAACGGTCTTAGCAATTCATGATAAATGTAAAAATGTTATTGCGGTTAAGGAGGCAAGCGGAGACATTTCCCAAATCGCAAAGCTTTGTGCGATGAAACCTGATACGCTTACAGTATTCTCTGGTAATGATGATCAAACTCTGCCCATTATGGCTCTTGGCGGTAAGGGAGTTATATCTGTCTTTTCAAATATATATCCTAAAATAATGAGCTCATTGACTGATGCAATTCTTAATTATGATTTTAAAACAGCTTTAGAACTGAATAATAAATATTTGAAGATGATGAACCTGTTATTCATTGAGACTAATCCCATTCCTGTTAAATATCTTGCCAGTGTAAGAGGACTATGTAAAAATATTTTAAGACTTCCGCTGGTTAAAGCTACCGCTGCTGCTGAGAAATTATTATTGGAAGAACATTTAAAGTTGAGCGAATAAACATGAGAAAAATTAAATATGGATTAATTGGTTCCTCTGGTAAAATGGGAAGAGAAATTGAAAATGTTTTTTCAGAAGCTGGAAATGAATGTGTATTTAAATTTGATATCGATGGAGAACAAAAATTTGCAACTCCGGAATTATTAATTGATTTTTCTTTGCCCGAGGTTTTAGAAGAAACAATTGATTATATCAAAACTTATAATGTACCTCTTATAATCGGTACTACTGGCTTATCAAATGATCAATTAGAAATTCTTAAACTTTTAAGTCAGAAAATTCCGGTTGTTCAATCGTATAATTTCTCAATAGGTATTCAATTATTATTAAGAATGATTGAATCAATAAAAAATGATGTGAAAGATTGGGATATCGAAATCGAAGAAACACATCATCGCTTTAAAAAAGATAAGCCATCTGGTACAGCAATAATGATTAAGAATTTAATTGGGAAAGAAGTTTCTATATCATCATTAAGATTGGGAAATGTTCCAGGAGTTCATACAATTCAATTTGGCAGCTTAGGTGAAATATTAAAGATAGAACATCAGGCGTTATCGCGAAGAACTTTTGCTGATGGAGTTTTAATGTCAGCAAACTTTATCTTAAAAAAACAAAATGGATTTTATTCATTTAAAGATGTAATAAATAATAAATAGCGTGAGGTAATATGGATTCGCAGGAAATAATAAACAGAATTGCTAATAGTAAAAAGAAAACTCCGGTTAAGGTATATATTTCAGGTGAACTTTCGGGTTTAACAATGCCTGCAGAATGTGAATTTATAGGTGATGATAGATTTGGATTATTTTTTGGTGAGTTGGATGATTTTAATAAATTACTGCTGGATAATAAAGAAAAGATCAAATCTCACAAGATTGAAATAGACCGACGCAACTCCGCAATTCCTCTTGCTGATTTAACGAAGTATAATGCCCGGATTGAACCTGGGGCAATCATTCGTGATATGGTTGAGATTGGTGATAACTGTGTAATAATGATGGGTGCTGTAATAAATATTGGTTCTGTAATCGGTGAAAGAACAATGATTGATATGAATACAGTAATTGGAGGTAGAGCAATTATCGGTAAGGATTGTCATATCGGGGCAGGGAGCGTAATCGCTGGTGTAATTGAACCACCAAGCGCTCAACCAGTTATCGTTGGGAATAATGTAGTAATGGGCGCAAATGCAGTTGTGCTTGAAGGAGTGAAAATTGGTAATGGCTGTGTTATTGCTGCTGGCTCAGTTGTTATATCAGATGTCCCTGATAATTCTGTTGTAGCAGGTGTTCCAGGAAAAATTATTAAAACTGTTGATGAAAGAACTAAATCAAAGACTCAACTTGTTGATGCACTTAGAAATCTAAAATAAACTATGCGGAATTTATTTCTTGATTCTGGAAGAACCTTCAAGGTTTCCGTAAAATGTTCGAAACTGTTTAACTTTTTCAATAAACTTTAAAATTTATAATAGCTTTATAGAGAATTGATTATAAAATCATTAATAAAAAATATTATTGTACAAAAGTACGGTGGAAGCTCAGTCGCTGATGCTGAAAAAATTGAGCTAGTTGCAAAGCGGATTTATAAAAAAGTAAAAGAAGGTTACAAGGTTGCAGTTGTTGTTTCTGCGATGGGCAAAACAACTGATAATCTTATTAATCTTGCCAAACAGATTAATCCGGTTCCTGATGCCCGTGAACTTGATATGTTGCTTTCTACCGGAGAACAAGTTAGTGCTGCATTATTAAGTATAGCTTTAGGCAAGTTGAAAGTAAAAAGCAAATCATTAAATGCATTTCAAGCTGGTATACTTACGCAAGGAAAATTTAATCAGGCGCGTATTAAAGATTTTAATACTCGGAAAATTTTGGATCTTTTTTCTTCACACGAAGTACTCGTAATAACAGGATTTCAGGGAATTACAGAAGAAGGTGAGTTAACTACTTTGGGCAGAGGTGGATCAGATACTTCAGCCGTCGCACTTGCTGCATCATTGAAAGCTGATTGTGAAATTTATAGTGATGTAGCAGGAATTTATTCCACCGATCCAAAACTTTTTCCAGCAGCAAAGAAAAGAGAATATATTTCTTATGATGAAATGCTTGAACTTTCAGCTTTAGGTGCAAAGGTACTACATAGCCGATCCGTTGAGATCGCTAAGAAATTTAATATTACAATTTACTGTGGATCAACTTTTTCAGATGAGAAGGGAAGTTATGTTATGAGTGAAGATAAAATTATAGAAAAAGAAGTAGTAACAGGACTTACTGTTCAGGAAAATCAAACTCAGGTAGTGCTTAAAAATCTTCCACTTGATTATTCGCTTATCAGAAAGTTATTTCATAAAGTTGCAATAGCAGGATTTAATGTAGATATGATTTCCATTATCACCGATGTATCAGGACTGAATGTTTCCTTTACTATAATAGATGAGAATGAAAAATCAATCGGCACGGCAATAAAAAAGGCACTTAAAGATTTATCCAAATATATAATTGAATTCCATCCAGGATTTGTAAAAGTTTCGGTAGTAGGA
>DAIRCT010000092.1:3864-11380 GCA_036796535.1 Ignavibacteriaceae bacterium | reverse complement strand
TAGCTAACGGATAACGGACTGTGGTTAAATGATTATTCATCATTCTTGAGATTGGAAATTCGTTATTCATTATTCATTCAAAATTCAAAACAATCAGACGTCTCACAGGGATGTCTCTACTCTAAAGACAACTCGGTGAATTGTCTCAATTTTTTAATCTTTCAATCTTTTAATTATGTAATCTTTTATTCTTGTAATTATTAATTGTAAACTCCATCCATCACTCCACTAATGAAAGCTCTCTTTATTTTTTCTATCGAATCAACATCAACTTAAGGAAATCAAATTTAAAACATAAAACCCCGACTTATAACTAAAATTCCTAATCATAAATCGGGGCTAATAAAAACGAACAAACTTATTTAATCTGATAAATATCTTTCATCATTCCAAATAAATCAGTGCGCGCCTGATCATTAATTAAATTATTAATGATACCGGTTTCATACATAACGCCTTTAAAATATTTGAAGCTGTCATTTATTTTTCCTTCGCCTAACTTTATCCCATTAATCTCGCTTTTGCCGATCGGATTATTGTAAACCAGATCTCCATTAATAAATACTTTTGAGTTCTTAAGATCAAATTCAACATATACAATGTTAACACCGTCCCTTAATCCTTTTACCCTTACTTCACCTGCACTTCTTATCACTAACTGAGATTCACCATCCTTGCTGTTATCAATACTTATCTGGCAATTTCTATTACCTTTTGTATCCATCAAAACATTCTCACCGTTGTTTTTATCCGCTTTAAATACAAGCAGAATGCTTAATGGCTGCTCAGCTTTTACATCAGCGTTTTCACAAAAATCATTTGAGCCATCATACCGTATACCGTAAATGTTTCCTTCTTCAACTTTTTTAGGACGTCTATCGGTAACAGGAGAAGTAAGATTTTTTCCGTTTAACTCATATTGTTTAGCTACCAAACCTTCATACTCTTTAACGCCCCATTGAGCTGATACCCAAAAATTTATTTGGCTGTACCAATTATCATTAAGTGCTAATTGTAAAAACTTATTCAAATTATTTTTGCTTAAAATCTTCCCTTCATCAAGATTTACAGCTTTAAGATATTTGTTGTGAATAGACATAATTTCCTCATTACCAGAGGATGGCAAAGTTTGTCCCATTGCACTGTACTGAAATGTTATTGCAATTAAAGAAAAGAACAACATTATAAAACTAGACTTTTTCATTTTAACGTACCTTTATTTTATAATTATTTGATGCCCAAATATATTTGATCTGCCAACAATTTGGCTTACCATTTATCACAAATAAAGGGCGCCGTCTAATCTTCGCTTATAAGATGTTAAGATTTTAAGGTTTCCCGTAACTCTAAATAAAATAATTACTTAAACGTATCACTATCGTATATTTCTCGCAGTAAAATAATAGATAAAATTAGTTGTATTTCTAAATCTAACCGTTCATCAAGCTAGATTTAGCTTTTAAGAATTGTATAGAATTTTTTTAGATATGTCTGATTCAATTTGCCGGTCCCGCATAATTTTCATCAATAAAACCTGGGTGTTACTGTTATTTCATTTGCACAGATTTCATTTCTGCCAAATTATAAACCATAGAGGATATTTAATCCTTTATTTTAATTTATCTTATAATTTCTCAATCGTTTTTTAGTTTTCTATCAATCCAATATTCCGGGTCTCGATTTTGATGTGCAACAGCTATTATGTAAATCTTATTATTAAGAATGGAATAGATAAGATTAAAAGGAAACTTTATTAGTACTGCTCGTCTGGTGTGCTCTGAGTTCTCAGGAAATAATTGAGGAAATTTTGAAATTAGTTTTATGGTATCTGTAACATCATTTAAAAATTTTTTTCCTAATCCGGAAATTTGTATTTCATAGAATTCAATCGCGTCCTCTAATTAAATAGCCGCAGGTTCGATAAATTCTATTTCCATTTATTTGTAATGTTCTATGATTTCGTTTAACGTAATTGTTTTTATACTTCCTTCCTCTAAAGCTTTGTACCTTTTTTCAGACTCCTCAGCCCAAATTTTTTCTATATTTTCGTCTGGATTATTCAAACTTCGAGTTAGCATTTCAATTAACTGCAGTCGTTCTACCGGGCGCAATTGTAAAGCATCCTTAAAAATAGATTTAGTATTCATAATATTCTCCGTTTTACATTTCTTTCGAAATATTAAAAAAATCTATAAAAAAAACAGATAGTGAATTGTATCCTGAGTCATAATGCAATCTTTTAATCTTTCCATCTTTAAATCTTTAAATCTTTAAATCATTCAATCACTAAACCTATCCCTTGCTTTATTTACTTCATCTAAAGAATTAAAATAACCAATACGGACTCTGTACCATGTGCCGTCCAGATCCGGTAAATCAGCAATAACAATAAATGCATTAAATCCTTTCGATTGAAGACGCTTCATCTCAGATTCTGCTTTTGCTCTTGAACGCCATGATGATACCTGGAAACAATACAAGTACCCATCCGTAAAAATCATTTTACCAATGTTACGCTCTACGGCTGAATTATAAACTCTCTTTATTTCCGCCTTAACATCATTTTTCTTTTCAGGATTATCCCCCGAAACTAAAATTATTGCAACCCTTCTATTTAATGCTTTACCTGTTTCAGTACTATTATCCGCTATTGGATAATCAGGTCCATAACCATTTACAAATAATCTTGAACCATCAATTCCATTCTTTACGAAATAATTATAAACAGATTGCGCACGTTTTAAAGATAACTCCCTGTTTAGTTTATCTGATCCGGTGTTATCAGTATGTCCCTCAATTTTCCATTTTGTATCGGGATAGTCCTTCATCACTTTTAAAACCTGATCAAGTTCTGGGTAGGCAGCAGGTAACAAATCGGCTTTATTTACTTCAAAATTTACAGCGCCATTAAGTATGATTTCGGTTTTCTTAATTGGCTCATAAACTTTTTGTTCAATCGGGCAGCCCCATTTATTTACTTCAGTGCCTACAGGTGTGTTGGGACATAAATCCTTGTAATCAGGAACTCCATCATCATCGGAATCCAATGGGCAGCCGCGTGAATCAACTTTTACTCCCAGCGGTGTGTCTGGGCATAAATCCAGATAGTCCGGTACACCATCACCATCTACATCAAGCGGACAGCCATCTAAATCTACAGAAACATTTTTGGGAGTATTTGGGCACTTGTCGAAATAATCCGGTACGCCGTCTTTGTCTGAATCTATCGGACATCCGAACTCATCCACTTTAACATTTGGCGGTGTATCCGGACACAGATCATCCTCATCAGCAACGCCATCGTTATCAGTGTCTATTATCCCACCGAAGTAAAAAGAAAGACCCGCACGTGCAGTAAAGAATATATCTTTATCAGAACCATTGGTAACCGGATTATCAATATCATCAAGATTATCCATCGGAACATAATCCATATTAACTGCAAAGTTTAAGCTAACAGATTTTGATACAAAAAATTTGCTGCCCAACTCTGTAACTATTGACCAAGAATTTTTACTGTATTCTTTTGCACTGTTTCTATATAACCTTTTTCCATCTTTATCGGTTGGATTGAAATACAAATATCCCGCACCTGCAAACACATAGGGATAAAATACTTTTGAAGCATTTACAGTATATGTTAATCCTGCACCACCTGATGCGATTGTAGTATAATACTCAGGTATTGTTGGCCATCGGGAAATATTATTGTATGTCCCCGATCCCTTTAACTGACCGAAATAGCTGTAAGCCCTCAAACCAAAAACACCCATATTGCTGCTTGGGAAAAAGTAATCTAAGGATAATTGCCCTAAGTAACTTATCTTATCATCGCTAAAATCAGTCCTCGGATAAGTTAATCCGCCTTCCAGAGATACGGCAACTTTATTTGATAAAATATTGAAATGTTTTTTTTCAATCTGCTGTGATAAAATATTTTGATTGATAAATAAAACAATAGTTAAGAACATTATAGTAAAAGTTCGCATAGCTGAACCCCTTGAATGTATATAAAATTAAAAACCGTATGAAATAGTAATACCAAAATAATGATTATTTGATAATTTATAATCAAGTGTTCGTCCGGCAAGCTGATCCGTAATACGCATAAAAGAATAATATGCCTCGGCATTAACCGGATGCCACGGCCGGAATTTTATTCTCATCTCAAATCCGTACTCGTATCTTTTTTCACCATATAAAAATTCAGGATAAGGTGATCTGTATTGCTCAACAGGATTTTCCTTTTTCCCTTTTCTAAAATACCAGGTGCTTAGTGAAAACTGAATTGGGCGGCTTAAATACTGTTTGTACTTAATCGATATCAAGTCCCCGTTACTGCCTATCCAGTGCCCAAGAATATAATCATCATTTACATATGTCTGTGCATCCACAGAATTCATATACACAAAAGGATTTATCCTTGTGTATTCAATATTAATAGATGAATTGCTTAATAACAAATCCTCCGTTTCAATTCCCAGCGTATATCCTATTGCTGATAAATTGCCGCCTGAAAATATACTGTTGAATGAAAGCTCATCTATAAAAAGTGAACCGTAAAGTTTTGATTGAATAGCTGCATTAATGTATGAGGCATCTGCAAATATTTGTGCGTTACCCGTAGCTGATGAATTGCCTCTTCCTAAATAATGATCTGCAACACGGAAAAACATAACAGGAATTAAATATATTGGTTGAATGTTATCGCTGTAAATAATTGATTCACCAAGTGTGAATGAAAAACTATTTGTTGGATAAAATGATAACGAATGAAACGCAATAAATTTTGATACATCCGAAAGTGATGTTCTTCCCGGTACTTTATTATATCTGAAAGTAGATGAATCAGCTACGTTCGAAACAAGAAATCCATGGAAATAAAAAAATCTTAACCAATCCACCGGCTTATAATCTAATCTGATAAAAGGGAAGGAAGGTGCTTTGTCATTTAAAATTATGTTTCCGATTCTCCCATTCCCGATCTTAAAATATTCTTTGCCAATGGATATCGAACCATCATCCCAGTAATACGCTAACGATGCATTAGCCGCATCATACTCAAATGCATCCTTTTTTATTTTTGTTACAGAAGTGCCTCTATCAGGAGTAAGATCTTTAAAAATATCCAGATGTTTACCCGATTCTTCGTTATCAAAAAAATTTAAACTGTATGCCCAGTTATTCATTGTATAACCATAAAACGAAAAACCATTTCTGCGTACTAAAAGTCTTTCATTGGCTACAGACTGAACCGAAAAACTTAACATAGGATCAGCAAAAAAAGAAAAATCTTTACCGGCATATTCAAAAAAACGTACACGCCTGTCCCTTTCAGTTACTATAAACTCAGGTTTGCTCTGATCAGTAAAATCTTTTTTTAATAGATCTATCTCATGCTTAAAATCCTGTTGATAAAAACTTAATAACGAACTTTCCAATTCGTTTAACTTTATTCTTTGATTATCAAGCTCTATAATTTTTTTTGCAATCTCGATTCTTGTCTGGGGTTTAATCTCATAATCAAAATTAACTATCCCTTTAATGGAAAGTGTTTCAAGAAAGCTGTATACATCGGAGTTTACAGGTTCAAATATGCTTTGTGCATTAACTAAGGCAGTAAAAATTAATATAAATGTAAGTATTCGCATTTATTAAAATAATGATTTAAGTATAGCAATTACAGATATTACAAAAGAAGAGTAATAAAGTGAAAAATGAAATCTGGGCATAGTGGCAATAACTATTTTATAGAAAAGGAAAACTAAAAAACTTCTTAACAGCGTGTCGCTTACTTTATAAGACTCTGGTAAATTTATTATTTGAACCGCAAGGTAAATGAATAAAATTAGTACGGCTATCGTCAAATCAGTACCTGTTAAAAATTGCTGCCTTATATTTGCAATCCTTTCCTTAAATAAAACAAAAAATATTATCATTCCCGCAAGGGTAATAATAAAAATCTGATTGATATTTATTTGTGCTATTATCGGTACAGGATAAAGTTTGTAAAAAAATCCATTCAAACCTGTAATAATAAAAAACACAATTATATTTATTAACACAAGTAGTTCTGCATAATAATTTTTCTTACGCAAATTAGTTCCGGAATATAACAAAGAGGGGATCAGGAATAATAAAAAATAAGCATACAATTTTTGCGATCTGTTTATTTCGGTAAACACAAGAAATACAAATAAAATTAAAAGCATTAAAGCTATAAGAGGCAGTAAAATATTCTTATAAATTTTTGGAATCATCTCAGGAATTTTCTTATATAATTTACCATAAGCTAAAAGATTTTCCTTCCTTATAATAAATTCAACAATTTGTTTTACAGAAAAAAAAGCGGTAAGCATTAATATAAAAATTATAAATGCCGTTGTTTTGGAAACCTTTGCATAGTAAATGGCAAGTAAAACAAACATAATTGAAAATAAATGAATCAACATTACAACGGTTTTGTGCCTCAACTTCTGGCTGTAAAGAATATGGTGCAGATGATTACTATCTGCAAGGAATGGATTTTTTCTTTGATGGATTCGTACTAACATTACTCGTATTGTATCTGCTATTGGTACGGCAAGAGCAATAATAATAAAACCAAGGTCAATGGACCTGCTCATACCTTGTGTTATTTCACTTGTACTTGCTGATACCTCGCCCGATATTATAATTACCAAAGCTGAAATGAAATACCCCAGTGTAAGCGAACCGCTATCTCCTAAAAATATTCTGGCAGGATTTGCATTAAATTTTAAGAAGCCCAGCGTCGTTCCTATAATAGCAGAAGATAAATATAAACGAAATGTAAACGGACTGCCTGTACTTAACATAAAACACATCGAAGCAATTATCAAAGTATATCCGGAAACAAGCCCGTCCAAACCATCCATTAAATTAAATGAATTTAACAAACCGACAATTAGAATAAAAAGTACAACATAATCTAATATTGGTGGTAAAGTAATCCCGATAAATTTAATAATATAAAAATGATTTGCCTCAAGAGATTTTATTAAAAGTATTGCAATAAATGATTGTACAACAAATTTTATCTGCCAGCTTAATCCTCTAATATCATCCACTAAACCGAGTGTAAAAGCCAGGATTGCCCCTGCAATAAAATATTTTTTTGAAAAAATATCCTGATAAAATGCAAAGGTAATAATTATTATGACAGCAAAAATTATTATGCCGCCCATTCTCGGTATTGGCTCAGTGTGGATATGCCTTTCATCACCGTTTGGTCTGTCAACAATATCTTTTTTTATAAGATAAGATATAAGATAAGGTGTCGATACAATGGTGATAAGGAAAGAGAGAAATGCTATTATTAAATATATCACTGTTTATTTTTCCCCCAAGGAATTATGTAATTTCTCTCGAGTATTTTACAATAATTTTAACTTGTAGATCATTCATCTTAAACTTTCTATAATTTTATTTCAAAATTAAGATATCGTATCATAGAATACAAAGTTTATTTTATGTCATTTAGATAGGAGAGAGAAAT
>DAIRCT010000092.1:0-3764 GCA_036796535.1 Ignavibacteriaceae bacterium | reverse complement strand
CCATCGTCATTTCTACCGTCCCGTCATTTCGAAGGAACATCGTGACTGAGAAATCTTGAAGTATCTCTCACCCCTGCGGGGATTCGAGATGATGTGCTATATTCCAAATCCTATTTTCCTATCCTTTCCCCCTTAGGGGGAAATAAGAAAGGGGGCTTTTTTTTATCGATCATGACTTCCTAAAAAACTGCGGCAGCTTTCTTACATTCTTCATAAACAAAGTCTTCATAGGAAAAGCAATACCCTGCATCTTCATCGCCCTGTAATCCTCACTGCTTTTAATAAAAATATTACGCAATGATTTATTACTCGCTCCGCCAATTGTCATACAATAAGTTATAATTGGTAAATAATGCGAAGTGATTTTATGTTTATAAAATAATCTTAAAATCATTTCATAATCCGCGGCAATTTTCATATCAGTCCTGTACAAACCATAATTCTCAAACACTTCTCTCCTTACAAATAAAGTAGGATGAGGCGGCATCCAGCCGTTTTTTATCCATTTGGTCATTCTGAGAGTGTCACACTGAGCGTAGTCGAAGTGTGAAGGATGTGTTTTCCAGGTCCTGATTACCGAATTTTCAATCTTAAATGCTAAATTATCAATATGTTCATTTTTTGACTTTTCTCTCACATAAACCAGATCACTATACACCGCCTCCACCTCGTCACCCTGAGCAGCTTGCTCCGATCTATCGGGGGGGGAATCGATGGGTGTACCGCCTTTGTCCCTTACGCTCTGCGCTTGGCGCTTGGCGCGCTGCGAAAACGCTTCCGCATACTTTTCCAATACAAACTCGTCCGTATAAAAATCATCAGAATGCAATAACCCAATTACATCACCGGTTGCTAATTTTATTCCTTTGTTAATTGCATCGTAAATCCCGTTATCTTTTTCACTTATAGAAACTAAAGTATAATGATTAGTGATTAGTGATTTGTCATTTCGAATCCCCGCAGGGGTGATAAATCTTTCCGAGTCTTTAAGATCTCTCACGTCCGTTCGAGATGACTTATCATCGTTGCTGTCATTTCGATCCCGACTCGTCGGGAGAGAAATCTTGGTACCATTCTCCTGATTCTGCTGAGATCGAGATAACTCATCGACTTTATCATTGTTAATTGTTAATTGATATTTGTTAATTGCTTCAGCCGTTCCATCCGTCGATCCTCCATCAACAATAATATGCTCAACATTTTTATAAGTCTGACTGCGCACTGATTCAATTGCGCGTAACAAACCGGCTTTGTTGTTTAATGTAACGGTTATAATTGAAATTTTCATTTTTAAATATTGATTTTAGTATAAAGGCACGCTGATGACACTGATTTAACAGATTCTAATAAAATCAATAAACCTCTTCGTGTGTTCCGATATCCATTAACAGAATTTCTGTTTCATAAGTCTGTGGATTCTTTACAAACTTAAATATTATTCGTAAATCAAAAGCTACTGAACAAGCCCAGCTATTTTCTAATATACCTTTTAGTTTGTGTGATTTTAGTTTCGGAAGGAAAGGATCCTGTTCCAGGAGTCTCATCGCTGCAAGTATTTCTTCTTTATAGGCAGAATTGCCTTTGATTATTTTCTTAAAAGCTCTTTTATAATTAGAAGACCAGTTCAGAATCATTAATCATTTTCCACATCTTTTATAAAATCATCAACAGTCCCGCTGCTGGTTTTATTGGCACCGTATTCTGCTTCGCTTTCTTTAACTGATTGAGCAATCTCTTTTCTTTTCGCTTCAATAGCTCGTTTATGAATGATTTCAGAAATCATTAACTGGTCGTCAATCGGAAGCTTGGATAACGATTCCAGAAATTCATTTATACTGGGTTGCGAATTCATATCTTTTTGTGAGGTTTGCATTATTAATATCCCGATTCTATTTAATTATAAAATTATACTTAAAAAAGTATTTATTCAATAATAATATCTTATTCATATCCAGGCATTAGTAAAACAATTTCATTCGCAGGAGATGAAGATAAGATTAAAACAAAACTTCTTTTCTTCACAACTTCACCTCATCCCTCACGTCATCCCGAGCAGCTTGCCCCGATTTATCGGGGGAGACGAGGGACATTTTCCATCTTCCATCAACCATTTCCCATCTTCCATCCCGCCACGGCGGGCAGGCTCCCATTTTCCATTTCCCATTTTCCATTTTTCATCATCCCATTTCCATCTCCCATCTTATCAATGTCATTGCGATCCCGATTCTATTGGGAGAAGCAATCTGCAATATCTACGGATACGAAAAGATTTACCTTTGGCACCTTGTGTCTCGACTTGCGCCTGCCATGGTGGACAGTCCCGAACCGTGTTTACTGTAAAGACAACCCGGTGAGTTGTCTTAGATTATTTTACGTGCAGGGATTCCCCTGGAGACAGGCGTGCGCTACTAATTTTATAACTTACTTATCTCCGATCTTCATATTTTCTTATCCTGTTGCAAAGGTAAAGGATGCTTCTTTATTGTTTATAGATAATAGAACCCTATAAGAAATAATCCTGCAGAACCTTACTTTTAAGGAAAATACTTATAAATATCTTTTCGATGTAAAAAGCGAATTAGACAAATTTCTTTACCGCCGATTTCTTCCAATCCTAAGCGATAATTTCCCATTCTTATCCTGTAGAATGAATTATAACCTTTGATTTTTTTTACGTTTGGAAGTTCCGGGAGTGAATCAGAGTTTTCTAATTCAATGATAAGCTTTTTTAGATTTAGAAGTAATTTTTTATCTGTAATTTTATCAACATCCTTAGCAAAGGATTTATCAATAAAAATTTTCATTTAATTCGTTTTATTTTTGAGGTGAGATTTTCCTTGAAGTCCGCCGTATCAATGAATTGACCCGTTTTACCTGTCTCCATTGCCTTGGCCAGAGCGATATCTTCCAGAGCTTCAAGCACGGCTTCACTTATTAAATCTTTACTGTCGCTTAGTACATCTTTAAAAGTTTCTCGAATTATTTTTTTCAATTCCTTACGGTTAATTGTAATTGTTTCCATAATAATACTCGATTATAATTTTATTAACATAAAGTTAATTACAAAACCGATTAAATAAAATACAATATCTCAAATGATTAAATGCCTTTTTTACTTTATCCTTTTCCCTTCCCGCCTTGCCCGCCACAAACAAAGCGTTCAGGCGAGGCAGGTCATCTCTTTTCTTTAACAAGACTTTTATATTTCCTTCGTGTACTTTGTGAATACCTTGGAGAGCTTAGTGGTTAACTTCTCTGGCAAGGCCGCAAAAAACGCAAAGTAAAACTCCCTCAATCTTGTAGTCCCCAAGTAAAAAGATCAAAGATAAAAGTAAAAAATTCAAAGTAAATTATTTTTTGTTAGTTCTAGTTACGATTGATCCGAGTATTTTTTTTAATTCATCTGATTCCGTAATTAGAAAATTTATTTGTTCAGTAGATTTTATATCAGTTAATATTGCACTAATAACTCGGAGCCAATAATTTGATTCACGCATTTCACGTAAAGAAATTCTAACTTTGTTATTAAAATCTGGCTTAGAAGAACCTGCCTGAGCTTCCTCGTAATTAGCCCCTGAAGATGTAGATGATTTTGCAAGCTGATATTTGATTACATTAAACTCTACCGTTTTAGGCAAGTTGGGTAAAAACTTCAATACTGCAACAGCAAAATTAAAAAGGCGTTCATTTAAATCTTTATCCATTCTTCCAACCTTATATTTTTTTAATCTTTTATCTTCCCGCCTTGCCCGCCAGGAAGCAAC
>DAIRCT010000091.1:0-11399 GCA_036796535.1 Ignavibacteriaceae bacterium | reverse complement strand
TCATTCTCAACAGCAACAATTTCTTTTCCCATTGGATCGAACACAGAACTAAAACCATTATAATGCAGTTTTGGATCATTACCTACCCTGTTAACGCCAGCAACATAACATTGATTTTCAATTGCACGAGCTTTAAGTAAAGTTCTCCAATGTTCAATTCGTGTATCGGGCCAGTTTGCAATATCAACAATCAAATGAACTTTTTCTTTAGCATAGAAGCGATACAGTTCAGGAAAACGTAAATCATAACAAATTGATAGTCCAATTTTTATTCCTTTAACTTTTGTTACAACAGTGTTTTTTCCCTTTCCATAAAACACATCTTCAGTTGAGTATGAAAATGGATGGATTTTTCTGTAAGTAGAAATTATTTTCCCCTGGTTATTCAGATGAACCAAAGTATTAAAATTTTTCTTCTTTCCTTTTTCAATCATACCATACATTACAGCACATTTTTTTTCTTTGGCAAGGGATGAAAAAAATATATAGCTCTCCCCTTCCAATTCTTCAGCAAAATCATTTGACTTCATTGTAAATCCTGTTAGCGTCATTTCAGGAAAGATGAGAAGATCTATCGCATCGGTTTGAGCTAAAAGAGATTTTAACTTTTCCATACTTACAGATTTATTTTCCCAAACAGGACTATATTGAACTAAAGCGATTTTCATTTAGATATTTCCTTAATAGATAATCAAAAGAATTACAGCAATAACAATTCCTGTTACTGCCTGAATAATAATTTCATTTTTCGTAAGCGTACCTTTAATCAATCCAAGCGGAGTCCACTTCATCCAATTCCATTTTGCCGGTAAATTTTCTTTTAGAAATAAATAATAAAAAACATCCTGCAAACCAAATAGTTTCATTATCCAACCTGCTATTGCAGCAACCCAATTAAACTGGATTCCAATTAAAATCAGCAGAAGAACATCAAACATAAACTGGTTTATTCTATAAGAACGAACAATTATTTTTTCGGGTAACTGTGTTGTCCTTCGAATCAAAGAAAAATGATAACCGAGTATATCAAATAAATTGCTTAATAAAATAAAAAGGATAGCCGCAGTTTGAAAGAAATAAAAAGACAAAAAAAGAGAAATTACGCTAAGAAAAATATTTAACCAGATCCATTTGTATTTAAAGATATTAATTAGCTCTTTCATATTGAAAAATAATTAAAAACCGTATTCATAAAAAATTAGCCAGCAGCATTTTTGATAAATTTTAGATTATTGGATCGTTATTTCCATTTATTAAATAGCTTTGGATTGTTTATTTTAGCGGCACAAATTTTATACTAATTCGTAAAAAATGAATAATAATTTTTCTTTTGATTTTACTTTGTTTAACGGTTTTCCGGATATGTGTTTTATTGTGGATGATAAGTTTGAGATTAAATCTTATAATCAAGCTGCAAACGAACGATTAGAATTAACCGGAAAGAAACCTGATTTATTTTTTGACTATGTAGAATTATGTGATAGAAGTAAAGCTGAAGAAATCTATAAGCACTGCATTTCAAATAAAAAATCTGGCGAGATTGAAACGAGACTCTTTTTTCAGAAAAGGTTTGTAAATGTTAAGCTTACCTTTGTTCCGTTTTCCCAAAATGGATTTGATGAAAATTTAATGCTGATAACTGCCCGGGATATAAGCGAAGAGAAAGACAAGGAAACTAATTTAATAAGATTTTTTAACGTTGCTGAAAACACTGTTAATCCACTTCAAATTACTGACCTGAATGGTAAAATGATTTATGTTAACAAGGCATTTGAAAAAGCCAGCGGATATTCTAAAGAAGAATTACTTGGTAAAAATCCCCGCATTTTTGGCAGTGGAAAAAATTCAAGTAAGTTTTGGGATAAAATGTGGTACACAATATCAAGCGGCAAGGAATGGGTCGGTGAAGTTGAAAATCAGAGGAAAAACGGCGAACCATTTTTTACTCAGCTTTTAGTTTCGCCAATATTGGATAAGGACGGAAAAGTTGCCGGTTACTTTGGGATACATCGTGATCTGACAGAAAAACGTACACTCGAACGTCAACTAATTCATACCCAAAAAATGGAAAGTATTGGAACACTTGCTGCAGGCATTGCGCACGAAGTTGGAAATCCGCTCGCATCAATTTCTGCATTAGTGCAGGTTGCACAACGAACAAGTAACGATCCATTTGTTAATGAAAAGCTTGGCTTAGTAAAAAGTCAGGTTACAAGGATTTCTAAAATCATTAGAGATCTTGTTGATTTTTCCCGCCCTTCAAATTATGAACTTGAATTAACGGATATTAATAAAGTTGTTAAAGAGGCAGTTGAAATAACGAAGGTTGGTACTAAAGCAAAGGATATTATATTTGAAACAAACTTGAATGATGATATTCCGATGCTACCGCTAATTGCAGATCAGATACAACAGGTTTTTGTTAACATACTTCTTAACGCTGTTGATGCAATTGTCGAAAAGAAAAAATTAGGTCCTGCAGAAAAAATTAGTGTTAAATCAGAATGCGATGGCGATTATTTAACATTAACTTTTTCAGATACCGGAGTTGGAATAAAAGAAGAAAATCTTGTAAAAGCTTTTGAACCTTTCTTTACGACAAAAAAAGAAGGCAAAGGAACGGGACTTGGTCTTTGGGTTAGTTATGGAATTGTAAAAAGCTTTCAAGGTGATATAAAAATTGAAAGTAAGGTTAATCAGGGAACAACCTTCATAATCAAATTACCCATAAATTAAAAATATCATTTAAAGGAAATTATGGCTTATAAAATTTTAGTTGTGGATGATGAAGAAATAATTCGCGATTCGCTTTCCTATGTACTTGAAAAAGAGGGATACGAAGTTCAGAAAGCAGAAAATGGTAAAGTAGCTTATGACAAAATGGTAGAGAATCATTTTGATCTGGTAATAACTGATATCGAAATGCCGGTTATGAAAGGAACGGAACTTCTTGAAAAAATAAAAACCTTAAATGTTCAAACTTCAGTAATAATAATTACGGCGTTTGGTTCTTTAGATACTGCAATTGCAGCTTTACGAAACGGCGCTAGTGATTACATCCTTAAACCTGTAGAATTTGATGAACTTCTTTTCAAAGCAAAAAAATTATTTGAAGTAAGAGATTTGCTTCTGGAAAACAGAGTATTGCGCGAGGAGATTCATAGAAAATATGATTTTGAAAATATCATCGGGAAAAGTGCCAGCATTAAAAAAGTTTATGAGATGATTGAAGCAGTTGCAGAAACCGATACCACGATTTTAATAAGCGGTAATAGCGGAACCGGTAAGGAGCTTGTCGCTCGTGCACTTCATTATAAAAGTCACAGAAAAAATAAACCCTTTGTTGCCGTAAACTGCGGAGCGATATCAGAAAATCTTATAGAGAGTGAATTATTCGGTCATAAAAAAGGTGCATTCACAGGTGCTATATCAGATAAAGACGGCTATATGAAAGCAGCAAATGGAGGCACATTATTTTTAGATGAAATCAGTGAGATGCCGCCGCAATTACAGGTGAAATTATTAAGAGCAATTCAGGAAAAAGAATATACTCCGGTTGGAACCACTGTATCACTTTCGGTAAATGCACGATTTATTGCAACAACAAACAGAAATCTGGAAGATGAAGTTAAAGCTGGCAGATTTAGAGAAGATCTTTTCTACAGAGTAAATGTGATTGAGATTCATCTTCCATCTTTAAAAGAGCGTGAAGAAGATATTCCACTTCTTGCAGATCATTTCCTAAATAAATACAGAAAAGAACTTAATAAAAATATTCGCGGTATTGATAACGAAGCAATGAGGGCACTATTAAACCACGAATGGAAAGGTGAAGTAAGAGAACTTGAAAATATTATGGAACGAGCAGTTATTTTTTGCAAGGGAGATTTGATTTCTTTACAAGATTTACCAATATCCTTTAGACCCAAAGAAGATGATATGGAATTTTCATTCTCCGGTTCTCTTGAAGATTCAGTGAGGAAATTTGAACGGGATTTTATTTTACGTGCTTTAGAAAGTAATGATAATAATAAAGAAAAAACCGCGGACACCATGAAAGTTGGTCTATCAACTCTATATAGAAAATTGAAAGAGCTGGATATAAGAATTTAGAAAATCTGCTCTGCTTAATTTGACGTTTTTTAAATTCTCAATATTTAAAATACCTTCTTTCTCACTTTTCAATTGCGAGAAACAAATTTTCTTTTTTTTAATATTATTCCCCATTTATAGCCAAGCGAGTCAATTTATTCAATTAAGTGTTTTGGCACACAAATAGCCAATTACTCTAAAGCCACCCATTTTAGGGAGTCAAACTTTCTTAGAATAAATGAAAAACATTGTAATATATAGTCCCGATTTCAGCTTATGCTATAGTCTGTTAATGTATTTGCAGACTCAGTACAAAGTAGTTGCTACGACAGATCTTAATGTTGTATCATCGTTGATTACTAATCATGCGGCTGATCTGGTAATCATGGATACAGAGCCAACAGCCGAGGTTCAGATTAAATGCGAAGAATTTAAAAAGTGCCGGGCGGATATTCCCTTAGTTCTTACTTATGTTTTTGATAATCGTGTAAAAGATTCTGAAAGTAGAATCAAAAGATTCGTTAACGGAATATTTTACAAACCGTTTGATCTTAATGAAATTTCACTAAAAATTCCTTCTTTGCTTACAACAGCTTAAATCTATTAATTCTTTTATCTCTTTTTTTATTTAACCCGTTACTTTCTTGAATACTTAGCTAATTATGTACAATTATGTTCATTTACCTAATCACCTGGAATCTAATTCAATTCTCAATTCTTGCGAAATATCAATTAATTTCTTCCCAAAGACGAGAATACCTCTAATTTTAATTAATATTTTATTGATTTTTACCTTATAATAACTTTAAAAATATGGTACTTTAATTGTTAGTAAATAGGCACCAAATTCTGATTACAAAAACCAAAAGGATAAAAAATGAAAAACATACTAATATATCTCGGTTTAGTTGTAACAATCGTTGCGCTATATGGCTTTGCTTTTGCATTTGCCGTCAATCCGGAAGGTGATGGGAAAAAGATATTTACTGACAATAAATGTAATATGTGTCATACCGTTACCTCACAAGGCATTGAATCCAAAAAATCTGATGCTGTAGATCTTTCTAACGTTGGCAAAGATAAAACAGCGGAATTTCTTAACAAGTATTTGAAAAAAGAAGCAAAGCTAAACGACAAAGATCATAAATCATCTTTTAAAGGAAGTGATGAAGATCTTAAAGTATTAGTTGATTGGCTTTTAACACTAAAAACTGAGAAATAAATTTTGATAAAATCATTTATGGCACATCTGTTTTCATCAAACGAGAAATTAAGATGCTTCCCAAGCATTTTAAAATATACAAAAACCCTCCTTATAATCGGATTAGTTATTCTACCCTCGTATATATATGCTCAATCGGTTGATGATTGTTTGATGTGCCATAGTGATAATACCCTCACTATGGAGAAAAAGGGAAAAACCATTTCCCTGTTTGTAAAAGAAGATGTTTTTAAAAATTCAGTCCATTCCAAATTAACCTGCGTTGCATGCCATAAAGGATTTGATCCGGAAGCAATGCCTCACGCAGAAAATATTCAGGAAATAAATTGTGTAAGCTGCCATCAAAATGCTTTGACCAAACATCCCTTTCATCCCCAAATACTTAAATCAAAGGGATTAGGAAAAACAGATGATACATCTTGCAAAGGATGCCATGGCATTCATGATGTTATTTCACCCAAAAATCCTGAAAGCAAATGGAATAGTAAAAATTTAATTGTAACCTGCGGAAATTGTCATAAAGAACAAAGTAATAGCTATTTAAATTCAAATCATGCTGCTGCTTTTAAAAGTGGAGATAAAAGCGCACCAAATTGTATTACCTGTCACAAATCGCCTATTACTAAAACTGCCTATGGTGAAAATAAAGTTGAAATGAAAATAGCGCAGGAAAAACTTTGTCTTTCCTGCCATCTTGATAATGCAGATGTTAGACAGAGAACAACACACACTGCCGGGTTCATTAGCTCTTTCGATAAGAGTGTGCATGGTTATGCTTTGAATGTTAAGAACAACGGTGATGCAGCTACTTGTATCAACTGTCATCGGGCTCATGATATTTTAGGGGGCGCTGATTCAAGATCGAGTGTAAATAGGATGAATATTCCTAACACTTGCGGCACCTGCCATTCAGCAATAAAAGAAGAATATTTAGGTAGTATTCATGGCCAATTAGTAATGAAAGGAAATACAGATGCTCCTTCTTGCACAAATTGCCATGGTGAACACAATATTTTAAATGTTAAAGATCCTAATGCACCCGTAGCGTTTCAAAATGTTTCCAGTCAGGTTTGTTCTCCTTGTCATAGTTCTGTTAGACTCTCTGAAAAATATGGAATTTCCGCAGACAGATTTAAAACATTTTCACAGTCTTATCACGGACTTGCTTTAAGTGGCGGTTCTGCATCAGTTGCAAACTGTGGAAGCTGCCATGGTATTCATAATATCAAACCGTCTTCTGATCCAACTTCAACTGTTAATAAAAATAATCTTGTAAAAACTTGCGGAAAGTGTCATCCTGGAGCCAACGAGACGTTTACGCAAGGCACTATTCACGTTACTTTAACAAAGCAGGATGAGCCAATATTATATTGGATATCCGCAACCTACATTGTTTTACTTATAACTGTTTTAGGCGGAATGTTTCTTCATAACGCAATAGATTTAGTTAAGAAAACAAAAGTAAAAAAACTAAAACAACTGGGTAAAATAAGAGAAGAAAGTCATGGTCATTCACTTTATCTTAGAATGACAGTGAATGAAAGAATTCAACATGCAACAATGGCTTTAAGTTTTATTGTTTTGGTAATAACGGGATTTATGTTACGTTATCCTAATACGTGGTGGGTTAGTCATATAAGAGATATATCAACAAATTTTGTTGAGGCGCGCAGTTGGATTCATCGCATTGCTGCTGTAACGATGATTATGGTTAGTCTATATCATATATATTATGTTTCCTTTACGACCAGAGGAAGACAGTTAATTAAAGATCTCTTTCCAAAGTATAAAGATTTGATGGATGCACTCGGTGTTGCAAAATATAATCTTGGAATATCTAAGGTTAAACCTAAATTGGATAGATTTAGTTATGTAGAAAAAGCTGAATACTGGGCTTTGGTTTGGGGTACAATCGTTATGAGTTTAACCGGTCTGTTGATGTGGACTTATATAGATTACATCGGAGTATTTTCAAAGTTTGATTGGGATATTGCAAGAACAATTCATTTTTATGAAGCATGGTTAGCATTTCTAGCTATAGTAATCTGGCACTTCTATTTTGTTATCTTCAATCCGGATGTATATCCTATGAGTTTAGCATGGTTTAAAGGATTTATAACAGAAGAAGAAATGGCTGAAGAACATCCGCTTGAACTTGAGCGAATCAAAAAAGAACGCGCTGAAGAATTAAAAAAGTCTGAAGAAGATTCGGATTAATAATTTGTTTGCAAACGATTTCTTTTTTATTCTAATTACAAATCATTTTCTTTTTATTCCGTGAGATTGTCATGAAAAAAAGATTCCCTCAATACGTTTATAATCCAATAACAATTACCGGCGGAGCAGTTGCTACCATCAGCGCCGGTTTAATCTTATTCTTATTTGTACTTGATTTTTTTAGTACAACTGAAAATACTTATCTGGGAATTCTTACTTACATCATTATTCCCAGCTTTTTAATTATAGGATTGCTATTAATTGCTTTCGGAATTTTTCGTGAAAAAAGAAGAGAGTTGCGAGGTATCGTTAGAGGTAATTACTTACCTGTAATAGATCTTAATGATCCTAAAAAAAGAGCTATGTTTGTAACTTTTTCAGTGGGAACAATTGTACTTTTAGTTTTTTCTGCTTTCGGAAGTTTTAAAGCTTATGAATACACCGAGACTGATGCTTTTTGCGGTACGGTTTGTCATAAGGTTATGGAGCCGGAATACACTGCTTATTTGGATTCCCCGCACTCACGTGTCGGCTGCGTTGGATGTCATATTGGTTCCGGAACAAGCTGGTATGTTAAATCAAAATTTTCCGGAGCTTATCAGGTTTATTCGGTTTTGTTTAACAAGTACTCAAGACCAATTCCAACTCCAGTAACAGCACTGCGTCCTGCAGAAGGAACTTGTGAACAATGTCATACTCCTTCCTTATTTTATAATCAGATAAGAGTTGATCACACTTATTATTTATCCGATGAACAGAATACCAAATCTGATGTTGTTATGTTAGTTAAGATTGGCGGAGGAAAAAGTGAATTAGGTTCTATTGAAGGTATTCATTGGCATGCTAATTTGGATAATCAAATTAGTTATATATATACAGATGAGCGAAGATTAGTAATTCCGTGGGTTAAAGTAACTTCTAAAAATGGGAAGGAAACTATTTTTAAAAGCAGGGGAGTTAAGATTGATGAAAAATTATTCGGTACTAACAATCAAAGAACTATGGATTGTATTGATTGCCACAATAGACCGTCACATATTTATCATCAACCGGATAAAGAGATGAATAAACAAATGTCTAACGGAAATATTAATTCGGATTTACCTTTTATTAAAAGTATTTCCGTTGATGCATTGGAAGAAAAATATTCAACTAAACAAGAAGCTTTGGAAAATATTGATCAACGAATTAAGGATTTTTACATCGCCAATTACCCTGAAGTTTATAAATCAAGGAAAGAAGAAATTCAGTCGGCAATAGAAATTGTTAAAAAGATTTATGCAAGAAATTACTTCCCATATATGAATGCTAACTGGAAACATTTCCCGGATAATATTTCTCATGTTTACACTCCGGGATGTTTTCGCTGCCACGATGGTAACCACGTTAGTGATGATGGTAAGGTTATTTCTAATGATTGTAACAGTTGCCATCTTATAATATCACAAACTGATAGTAAAGGTAATACCGCAGTTGATCTAAAGGGATTAAAATTCCAGCATCCTGTAACACTTGGAGAGTCAATACAAGATCACCTCTGCACAGATTGTCACTGGAAATCTAATTAATGTAAGTTTGAGATATGAAAAAATTTATACTGATATTTTTTCTAACTCTTTCGATTCATTTACTTTCGCAAAATATTCCTGAAGGATTTGTAGAAATCCGTCAGGTAATTCCTGATATTGCATTAGATCTCCGATATCATACTAACCATAATTTTCTCGCAACTCCTGTGGATGGATACCAATCAGAAAAATGTTACATCACGAAAGCAGCAGCAGATTCGCTTGCAAAAGTACAAGCTGAGTTAAAGAAATTTAATCTTTCATTAAAGATTTATGATGCCTATCGTCCGCAAAGAGCTGTTGATCATTTTGTAAGATGGGCTAAAGAATTAGCTGATACACTTACTAAAAAAGAATTTTATCCAACTGTTGATAAGAGCAGATTATTTGTTGATGGTTATATAGCAGAAAAATCCGGACACAGCCGCGGCAGTACTGTTGATTTAACTATTGTTCCAATTCCACTTCCCTCTCAACCTGAGTTTGATATTAATAATCAATGCGAGTGTTACAAACCACTTGATCAAAGATTTAAAGACAACAGTCTGGATATGGGAACAGGATTCGATTGCTTTAGTGAATTATCTCACACAGAAAACCCGAAATTAACTCCACAGCAAAGAGCTAACAGATTATTATTGAAATCGCT
Organism: Ignavibacteriaceae bacterium; assembly: GCA_036796535.1. Taxonomy (GTDB): domain Bacteria; phylum Bacteroidota; class Ignavibacteria; order Ignavibacteriales; family Ignavibacteriaceae; genus IGN3. The sequence continues at coordinate 1,651 of DAIRCT010000091.1, read as the reverse complement.
AATGGAAAAATACGGTTTTAAAAACCTTGCCGAAGAGTGGTGGCACTTTACTTTACGAAACGAACCCTACCCAAGCACTTATTTTGATTTTATTATAGAATGAGATCTTTAAAAAATAGATTTCGTAATGGCCGTCATTCTCATGAAAGCCTGCCTGGCGGCAAAGGAATGAATGGTTGTCTTACACTAATTCAAAAGGTGAATTAATAAATCTGTCTCAACAAGTTAGAAATATTTTAGGCAGAGCAGTTTATCAGCAAGACAAATTCTGGATAGATAGTGAATTGCAAAAACGTCAAAAGTCAAACGGAATTACAAACCCAGTTCCTCAAAGGAAATGGGTTTGTTAAAATGGTTACAATTTGTTTTCAACAAAATCTAGAACTTCTTTAAGTTTTTTCTGAGCTTTTTCTTTTAGCTCTGCACAAGTTTTTCTCATTTCAGAATTAAACTTTTCATCTTTAATATCTTTAAGATTGATGAGAACATTATAAATTCCGCCAAGCACTCCAGTGTAAGCACTTTGTGCACCAACGCCAACATCTGTAATTGAATTTGGGTTTCCATACTTAGCAACCGTTTGTGCAATTTCTATTGCCTGGTAACTTAACTGAGCAGTATTTAAAGGAACACGAACTGCCTGCTTCAATCCATTCTGCATTGCTTCTTCACGATGTTTCTTTTCTTCCGGAGTTTTATTGGGCAATCGTCTCGCAGCCATATAATCGTTAAATGCATTTGTATCGTCATCAACTGCTTTTACTAAAGTGTTTTTAATTTCCTGGCATTTATCTGCAGCTTCATTTAGTATTTTATCTGTTCCAGGATCGCTGCCACGTTTGTTGGCTGTTAAGTTTGCAACCATTGAAGATAACGCTGCGCCAAGTGCGCCTGATAATGCTGCAATTGATCCACCGCCGGGAGCTGGCGTTTCTCTCGATACTTCATCTACAAAATCTGTGAGCTTCATTTCAACCAATGGATTATCCAGATTTTTTGGCAATCCTAAAACCCTTTCTTCAATCTTAAATTCAGAAACATCATTCAATCCAAGTGATTGAACTGCTGTGTTTAGTATATCACGAATCGGAATTCCGGTTGAACGATGCTGCTTTCTTAAATAGTATTTTCCTGTTTCAAGCAAAGCCGGATAAGGAACCATACCAACTATTTCGCTTCCGGTTACACGCAGACCTCTTTCAGCAGCCAACTTTTCTGTCTCATCAAAAACATCCTGCATCGAGGTTACTTTATAATTTGTAAGATTAATTGAAATTTGTACCCGATCATATTTTGGGACCGACCAGCCGATTGCTTTACAATGTTTAAACTTACCAGGAATTTTAACTGATTGTCCCTCAGGGTTTTTAGGATCAATTCCGTTTAAATCTAAAAGTTCTGCTAAATCATAATTATGTTTTTCTTTGCAGTGCTTGGTTGTTTCATCAATTGTCTTTCCAACAAAATCACAACTTCCGCAATGATATTTATCTTTTTCATACTTCAAAATCTTTTCACTCTTAAAGTAAAAAGGACCGTTGCCGCCTTCTCTTGCGCTTCTTCCCTTTTCTCTCAATTCAAATGCAATATCAGTTGCATATTTTTCTTCGCGTGTGTTTAAGTTGATGTTGTATGCAATTAAAAATTCTCT
>DAIRCT010000090.1:0-11414 GCA_036796535.1 Ignavibacteriaceae bacterium | reverse complement strand
AGTGATATCCTATGTATGATTATTTAAGTAAAGGATTTTTTGCACAAGCCCCCGGTATGATGGAAGAGTTTTGCAAAGAAGAGCTGATGGAAATCGGCGCGACTGATGTTGAAACAACTTACAGAGGTGTTTACTTTAAATCTGACCTGGCTACTCTTTATAAAATTAACTACACATCAAGATTACTTTCCCGGGTACTTGCACCGTTAATATCTTTTCACTGCAACAATACAAATGTATTAATAAAGACGGCTAAGCAAATTCATTGGGAAGATTTTTGCTCAATTGATAAAACTTTTGCAATCAGTTCTTCCGTTGCAAAAAGTAATATTACAAATTCCCTTTATGCCTCACAGGTTTTAAAAGATGTTATTGCAGATTACTTTCGTGATAAATACGGTAAGCGTCCAAATGTTGATACTGCAAATCCGGATGTACGGTTAAACCTGCATATCGAAAAAGATAAAGCTGTTATAAGTCTTGATACTTCTGGCGAATCGCTGCACAAACGCGGTTACAGATTATTGGCAGGAGAAGCTCCAATGCAGGAAACGCTTGCCGCCGCAATAATAAGAATTAGTAAATGGGATGGAGAAAATATTTTATGGGATCCAATGTGCGGCTCGGGAACAATTTTATGCGAAGCATTGATGCACTATTGCAGAATACCGGCACAAAAACTCCGTAAGAAATTTGGTTTTTTTAATATGCCCGATTTTGATCCCGCAGTTTGGGAAAAAGTAAAAGAAGAATCTGATAAAAATATTCGCCCATTGCCAAAAGGATTAATTACCGGAAGTGACAAATCTCAAAAGATGATTGATGTTGCTAAAAATAATCTTTCGCGTCTTCCTTACTCTGATTCTGTAAAACTATCCTGTCATCCATTTCAGCATGTAAAAGAGTTTAAAGATGGAACGCTTATAGTAAATCCGCCATACGGAATAAGACTCGGGGAGATTGAAGAAGTTAGAAAACTTTATACTGAACTTGGTGATTTTCTTAAAACAAAATGCACAGGAACCAAAGCTTTTATTTACACGGGTGATCCATCTTTACGAAAATCAATTGGGTTAAAAACTTCAAAGAGAATTCCGCTTGTTAATGGAAAATTAGAAGGCGTACTTTTTCAGATTGATAGTTATGAAGGCAGCAAAAAGAAAAAGTATCAGAACGAACAGAACAAATAAGTTGTTCTATAATCAATTATTGGTGAACAGTTTTCTCATCCTGTAAAAAGCCAAAGCCAATCCAGCCAAAGTTAATATTAAGAGATGCAACAATGCGCTTTTAATCTCAAGATATCCAGCACCGGTAAAAGTGATACGATTATAAATATCAAAAAAGGGAGTACTGGGTATTAATTGAGAAATCCAGTATAGTGATTTTGGCATTGCAAAATCAGGCCAGGCATAACCTGTTAAGAAAAATATCGGATAGGATGTAAATGAAATAACTTGCAGCGCTAATATTTTTCTTTTAAAGAATGATGCGGCAAAAATTGATAAGCTTATCATAGAAATAAGAAACAGCATTGTAACCATAAGTAATAAAAAGTAATTACCAGCAAAATTTATCTTGAACAGTGAAAAATCTATTATGAAAAAGTAAATAGCATAACAAAAATATATTAGCAAGTATAACATTCCTTTGCCGGTAAGCGCTGCAGAAGTGCTATGATTTGCTGCTAAATACCAGTTGCTCAAAGTCCCTAATTCTCTTTCTTTGGCAATTGATTCTCCTAAACCCATAAATAAAGTTTGTTGTAAAATTAAAACCAGTATAGCTGGAATAAGAAAATCGCCGTAAGTAGTTGCAGGGTTAAATAAAAATTTAATATTATCCCGAAGTGGTTCAATAATCTCTTCGGCTTGTTTGGGATTTATGCCTTTCAATTCAAAGGCACGAAGTCTTGCTCGCTTACTGTAATCAAGCACAACTTCATTAACGGCTTTGTTAATATCATTTGAAGGAAGGAATCGCTGAGTGTTAAGATATAATTTTATTTCTGTACCTTTATTCGATTTGATCTGAGACTCAAAATCTTTTGGGATTATTATTACACCCTGAATTTCATCACTAAGTAGTTTGTCTTTTGCATTTTCAAAATCTAAAATTCTATCAGTTACTTTTAATAATTCATTCGCATTTAAATCTGAAATAAATCTTTGAGATACTACAGTTCTGTCCATATCTAAAACAGCAATCGGAACTTCAGTCTCTGTTTTGTACAGATAGAAAGAGCCGTAAAGTAATGAGTAAAATATTGGTGCAATTAAAAGCATCATTATTAAGTCAAAATCTTTTGAGATAATTTCTAATTCTCTCTTTATAATTTGCATCAAGCCCGAAATTCTTAATTTCATTTTACACCCTCATCAATCAACAAAGATTTCTTTATCTGATATCTCAAGGCAATAACGGTTGTAATAATTGATATTAGCAGAAATATTATTAAGTAAATTGTTTCCGGAATTACATATCGGAAAGGAACACCCATTTGTGCAAGTTTTGTAAAGCCAGAAAGAAAATGAGTGTATGGAATTAAATCTGCAACAAAGCGGAATAGCCACGGCATTGCCCAAAGTGGATATGTTAATCCGCTGAAGATGAAAGCCGGTGTAACAACAAATAGCGCCAGCTCGGTTGCAAACATCTGATCTCTGAACAGAGACGAAATCATAAATCCAAGTGCAAAAACCACAATTGAAAAAAATATTAAGAATAAAAGTACCGTTACCCACGAGCTGTGTATTTTAATATTGAATATCGGGAAGACAATCCCAACGAGTATAATTAAGTTTATTATATGAATTACAATATGTGGTAACGATTTGCCAAGAATAATAATAGAAATTTTATTTTCAGAAAGTTTTAAAAGTTCATTGAAAGTATTATGTGTAAACTCTGAACTTAAGATAAGTACCGAAGCAACCATTATTATCATTAAGTACGCAAAGGTGGTTAAACCCGGTGCAAGATAATTTACGTAGCTGTAATTTGGATTGTAAAGAACCATCGTTTCAATTTTAATTGGACTAATGATGTTCATTGCCTGATCTTCCATCAATCCGGATGATCTTAATTTTTTTAACAGCACACCACCTGAAACCATTTTAATAATTTTTGATCCATCGCTCAGCAAGTAATTACTAACAATAATATTTGATGAATTGATAAATAAAGTAACATCAGCTTGCTTACCAGATTTAACATCTTTTTCCATATCTTTTGGAAAGTAAAAAGCACCGCGAACATTTCCTTTCCTAAATTCTGATTTTAATTCATCCATCGAATTAACGTATTTTACTATTTTCATAGAGCTTGCGGAGTTGGCGTAGCGCGTAAGTAAAAGAGAAAGCTCACTATGATCTTCATCAAAAATCGTAATAGGAATTCCTCTCACCAGTTCATTTGAGTACACAAGTGAAAAGAAAACGAATAGAACAACAGGCAAAACAAAATAAAGAGTTGATAAAGATTTTCTGGTGGTTATCCGGTAAAATTCCCGCTTAATAACTTTGCCAAGTATCGTCCAATAATTTTTTACTTTATCTAAATTCATTGTTTACTCTTTGATCTTAAAAAATCAAAATAAAATTTTATAACTCAATGTTTACAGTCATACCCGGTCTTAGTCCATCAATTTTTTCTTTTGCTCTCAGTCTTATCTCAAAAGTCTTCACATCAAAATCACCTTTTTGATTTGTCGGACGCCAGTTTGCAAAATCACCCATCGGCGAAATATAAGTTACTTCAAAAGTGTACTCTTTATTTCCAAGCGCAGTAATTCTGCCTTTGTAACGATTTCCTATCTTAATTGAATTCATATCAGTCTCTTTTAGCTGAAGCGTAACCCAAACATCATTAAGATCAAGAATTGTAAACACAGGATAGCCAGCAGAAAGTATTTCTCCGCTATCAACAACTTTCTTTTGCAGTTCGCCATCAATCGGACTTTTAATATAAATTTCATCCTGATAAGCCATCGCTTCTTTCAAACCATTTTCTGCTTGATAGAAAAGTCCCTTCGCCATTTCAATTTCTTCGTAACGGGTTCCTTTTAAAATCATATCATATTTTGATTTTGCAGCAAGCATCTGCTCCATAGCGGCTTTGTATTGAAATTCATAAACATCTTTTTCCTGAGATGATATAACACTATCCTGATACATTTTGTACATTCTGTTCCAGGTTTTTTCAGCCAGATCAAATTGATGTTTTGCCTGCAGATAAAGTTTTTCAACAGCGTCTTTCTCTTCAGGTCTTGCACCATTTAATGCCATTTGATATTTGAATTTAGCCGCTTCAAGCTGTCCTTTAGTTTGCTCAACTTTTGCATCTATCTCTTTACTTTGAAGCTTTGCAAGGATTTGTCCTTTCTTCACAAAATCTCCTTCATTAACAAAAATGCTATCTATCCTGCCGGGAATTTTTGAAGCAACATCAACATCAGTTATCTCAACTAAACCGGTTATTACTTTTTTATCATTTCCTGAAGATGAAATAATTAAGTAAGCAATTGCCATAATGGCTAATATTATTGGTAAGGCGATAATTATTTTTTTCATGTTAGGTTTCATTTTATAGCTCCTTTTTATTCCAGATCGTTAAAACTTTTTCAGGATTTCCTGTTGATTGATAAAGCTCTGACAACGATTTATAATATTCGTACAAAGCATTTTTACTTTCTATTAAATTTTTCTCTAAGGATAATTCCGCATCAATAACTTCGAGTGATGTTCCAAGTCCGGTTTCAAATCTTTTTTCATTTTGCCTTAAATTTTCTTTTGCAAGGGCAATGTTAGTTTTTACTTTTTCATATTTTTCTTTTGCGTTTTGTACATCCTTAAAATTTTTATTTACAAGCAGATTAATTTTTCGCTGAGTGTCAGTTTGCAAATATTTTATTTCTTCTTCCAGATGGATTGCTGATTGTAATTTGCTGTAATCTTTTAATCCATTAAAAAGATTAAAGCTTGCCTGAACACCAACAGCCCATTTTGGTTCAAGTGCGGATAAGTCGTCGGGAATTAACTCATATTTACCAAATGCTGAAATAGTAGGAAGAAAATTGCTTCTTTCAATTTTATACTTTTGAGAAGCCGCATCCTGCTTAAGTTCCAATATTTTAAGTATCGGCTGATCGGTCATAGCTTCAGTAATTAAGTTATTCAAAGAATCACTAAAAGCAGAATAGCTGAGTGAATCGGTCACAACAACTTCTTCATTTAAATCTTTTCCCAAAGTATTTTTTAATGCAAGGATTGCAACATCTATTTTATTCTGATCTTCCATTAAATTTAGTTCTGCATCCGCAACGGCTACTTGTGCACGAAGCAAATTATAATTAGCTATTAAACCTTCCTTAAAAAGTTTTTCCGCTTGTTCTCTATGATGCTGCATTCCTTTTAATACATCTTTTCGTGTTTTTATAATATCATTTAACAGAACTACAGACAGATAACCTTGAATAGTTTCTTTAGTTACCTCATTACGAATTTGCGTTAACTCTAATTCCGCCGAATGTTTTTCATCAGCGGTATAATTTTTGGCTGCAATCAATTTGCCTCCGACAAATAATGGTTGAATACCAATCAATGTGGCAGTTCTGTAATCTTGCTTCTTTAATGTCTTTTCAAATGGCGGCAACAGACTGTTAAGGGAATTCGAATACTGGCTGTATAAACCTGCTCGCTGTAAATCATTTAATGCCGGATTACCCTGAATCAAATTATATATGTTAGCAAGTTCAACCTGGTTGCTGGATTGCATCTGAATCATTGCATCACGAATTGGTCCTAAATCAATTAATAGCGGATCATTCAAGTGATTATAACTGCCAGTTAAGTTTATTACAGGCATAAAATTTCCAACTGATCCAAGATCATCAAACTGTTTTTGTTTTAGCTTTTCTTCATACTGCCTAATCTTTGGATTATGTTGCAGTGCATAATCAATTGCATCATCCAAAGAAATTGATTGAGCTAAACCTGTAGTAATTAAGTAATTAGATAAGAACACCAGTAATAAAAAGAAATATTTATTTCGATAAAACATCTTAAGTCTCCATTATAAATGAACAATAATTCATTAAATGATCAAAAAAATTAATTGGATAAAATACCTTTTTTAAGAATGTATTTTACATTTTGCCGCATCAGTGTAAGAGAAAAATCTGTAGGTGAATTAGCCCACATATGCAACAAATGCCTCAATCCTCCAAAAGTAAAATTTCGAAATATCTGAAGATCAAGATTCTGGTTGAAAATTTTCTTTTTTATTCCTTCCTTCAATATTTCCTCACCAAGATCTAAAAAACTCTCATAAAAATTATTGAATCTGCCTTTTTTGCCGCGAAGGAGATAATGCTCCTCGCTTGCGATTACTACTGCCAGAGAGGGGTTTGCTATAAATAAATCAAACACTATATCCAGCATATTCTCAAATTTTTCTAAAGGATCAATATCCGTTCTCTTTGTTATTACTTTGGTTTCCTGATAAATCCTTTGCCAAAGCTCTTCAAATATCTTTATCAAAACTGAATCTTTATTCTTGAAATATAAATAAACACTACCTGTCGCAACATTTGCTTCCTTTGCGATTTGAGAAATTTTTGCCTGATGAAATCCTTCTTTGGCAAAAATCTTGATTGCTGCATCAAGAATATCTTTTTCTTTATTTCCTTCTTTTGTTCTCATAGCTAAATACCATAAATGAATGACGGTTCAAAAATAAATTATTAATAATCGTTTGTCAACCCCTATCAGGAATTATTGATTTAAATCAAAGAGTTATTAAATAAAAAAATGAAAGGCGATATAAATATTTACCTTGGCCAGTTTATCGTGGGCGTAATAGTGCATCTATTTTGGTTAAAAATTTAAGATAAGTTATCTGAGTAAAAGAAAGAAAATAATTTTTTTAAGTAAAAATATTACGGGAAAAGTTTTTTCTTATTTACCTCTTTAATCCATTCTGAAAAAGGAGTAACAAGCGGCATACCTGCAATTCTTCCTCCAAATCCCATAAATCTATGAATAAACATCGGGATTTCTGAAAAATTAATTTTATTAACTACCTCACCGTAAATTTTAACATCATATTTTTCTGCAAGTTTAGCTGTCGTTTCATTAAGCCGGTCTGTTAATCGTTTAAATCTTAGTTTACTTCGTAATTGATTTTTAATTGATTCGAATGAAACCTTTACTGAATCATCCGATTCTTTTCTTTCGATAACCTGGAATAATGAATAAGAATTATTTCTTTGAATGGGTCCATAGATTTCATTCACTTTTAAATTTGCCACAATCTTTCCAACTTCTCCCAACGATATAACGGGTCTTAAATTAGTTTCTCCAAAAATATTTACCAGTGAATCTGTTTGACCATACGGCCTTATAATCTCGCCAAAATCTTTTCCGGATTTAATTTGATCAAGCACATTGGAGATGGCATCCAGATTATTTAAAGTTAATATCCTTACATTAATCAAATTCATATTTGATTTGTCTTTCAGTTCATTCAGATAAAAGTTGTAAACATCATTTTCTGAAATCTTTATTGAATCCAGCACAGCATTAAAATAAAATTGAGCCAAATATTTTTCCCGCCATTTAGCTAAATCATTACGAACTGCCTCTGTTAGATTTAATTGCTGTGCATAGGCTTCGTGAGTAATCAACTGGTCTTCTACAAATAGCTTGGCTCTTCGTTTAAGCTTTTGTATAACAGCAACTGAGTCAAGTTTGTCAAAACTAAAACCATCAAAAGCCAATTGACTTAAGAAAGATCCCACACTAATTTTTTCTTTACCGATATAAAACAATGCTGCGTCTAATTTTGATTTTGGTGTAGATTTTAAAATACTTTCATAATCAGCTTCTGTTAATCCAAAGTAATTTACAATGTCTTCAGCTGGAGGATGATTTTTAAGCTTTTTCCATATCAGATCAGACACAAAATTAAATGACTCGGGATTGATTAATATTTTTATCCCTGACAATAAATCTTTCAAATACTCTTTATATCTGACTTGAATTCTTCTATCCTTTATTATGTTGTCGTTTTTTTTGATTATCTCTTTATTACCCAAATCAATTGGCGTTAATATTTTATCCTTTAATCTAAAAATTACCCAGCCAACTTCACTTTTAATTGGAGAAGTAAATTGATTCGACTTTAATGCATAAAGGGAATCTTCTATTTCTTCATCTGCAATCGAACCAAAAGTTACTTCCAAATCTTTGGAGGTCAGACTTGGATTCAGGGCTAATAATGAATCAAAATTATTGGTCAACCTTATCTTGTCATAAAATCTAAAAATCTCAGTCGAGTCAGAAGATGAAATCATTTGTGTATTTAGTTTTACTTGTGATTTCATAATTCCACTATTCACATCTTCAGGAGTTAAGTGAACTTTATTTTCAATTTCTTTTTTAAATAAGGCATCCCGAGCAAATAAGTCTTCAAGAGGTTTAAAATAAAATTTAAACCTATCCGTATTCTGAATACCTAATTGAGTGGCTTCATCTGCCCATAATTTTTCAGCTATCCAGGAAAAAAGAAAATCATATTTAACAGAATCCGGGCTAATGTTTTTGTTTTCTGGAATGTAAGGAGAAAGCTCGAGCCGAAGCTTAAAATCTTTTGTTGTTATTTTATCTTTCCCGATTTGAGCAACTACTGATTGATCATTTTGAGAGAAACCTGAGCTAATGAATATTAAAACTGTAAAAATTAATAAATATGATTTCATAAAGTTTAGTGTTACTTCAGATTAAATGTATCTTTTAATTTAATATCCTTTGATGAACTGCCAATTAAAACCTCAAATTTACCGGGCTCGGCAATCCACATTTTTTTATGTGTATCAAAAAATGAAAGAGCATTTTGATCAATTGTAAGTTCAACAACTTTTTCTTCTCCGGGATTTAAACTTACTTTCTTAAATGCTTTTAGTTCTTTTACAGGTCTATCGACAGAGGATTGAAGATCATTTATATATAGCTGAACGACTTCGCTTCCTTTCGATCTTCCGGTATTCTTTAGTTTTAAGCTTATTGTTAATTTATCATTATTATCTATTTCTTTTGATGACAAATTTATTCCACTATACTCAAATGTTGTATAACTTAATCCGTAACCGAAAGGAAACAGCGGTTCAATTTTATTTTTTTCAAAGTGACGGTAACCAACATAAATTCCATCTTCGTATCGAGTGGTGCCATCTTCTTTTTTGTAAGTATTAAATGCCGAGCAGTCTTCCCATCGTTTCGGAAAAGTTATTGGCAATTTTCCTGATGGATTTGCTTCGCCAAGTAAAATTTCTGCAATAGCATTTCCTGCTTGTTCACCTGCAAACCAAGCTTCAATCAAGCCATCCACTTTATCAATCCATTTATCCATTAAAACAGGCGAGCCGGTTGTTAAAACCACAATTGTATTTTTATTTGCAGCAGCAATTTGATTTATCAATTCATCTTGTTCATTTGGTAAAGATAAATCTTTTCTATCGTAACCCTCGCTTTCATAAGTATAATTTGTTCCGGCGAACACAATTGCAACATCAGAATTTTTTGCTGCGTTAATTGCGTCAACAATTAATTCATCATTCGGTTTACGCCAGCCAAATTTAACAATTGCGCCGCCGCCGTTTTCGTAATACTCTAATTTGATTTTATAAAATTTATTTGCTTCGAGATTAACTGTGTATGAATTCGTCAAGAGTGCGTGGTCATTCCAATCATCAATCACAAGTTTATCATCGAAGTAGAAGCGAACACCATCATCGCTTGCGACATCCAAAGTATATCTGCCTGATTGATCAACTTTGATGTAACCGTTCCACCTTACTGAAAAATTATCCTGCGGAAAATCTTCGAACGGACCTTTATCATTCCACATAAAATTTATTGTTTTATCAATAACAATTCTTTCCGGCTTACCATTCAGATTCATATTAGTAAAGTATTCACCTTTCAATCCATTTTCTTTTTGATCTATATCCACAAATAAATATTTAGGATCAATTGGATTTGCATCCCCATCAATCATCGAACCTTGAGCAAAATTGATTTTTACTTTATTCCCGATTTTATTTCGTAAAGCTTCTAATGGACTAACTGATTCAAAAGGTACAACCATTGAACTTCCACCACCGCCAGTAACTGCAACATTACTGTTCGATCCAATGACAGCGATTGATTTTATTTTATTTAATTCCAAAGGAAGGATTGAATTATTATTCTTGAGTAAAACTATTCCATCTTTCGCAACATCAAGTGCGACTTGCTTGTGCTCATCAGTATTTACTTTTGATTTGTCATATTGATAATCATCGAACAATCCGATAGTAAACATCACACGCAAAATTCTTCTAACTTTATCATCAAGTTTTGCTTCGCTGAGTTCACCGCTTTTAATTTTATCAAGAAGAGTTTCTTTGTTTAGATATTTACCAGTTGGCATTTCAAGATCAAGTCCGCCGTTAAAGGTGGGAACAGTACTATGAACAGCGCCCCAATCGGACATAACTAATCCTTTAAACTTCCATTCTGTTTTTAGTTTATCAATAAGCAGATAATCATTTTCACTACAGTAATGTCCATTCAATTTATTGTAGGCAGACATAACAGCAAGCACGTTTGCCTCTTCAACAGCGGCTTTGAATGATGGTAAATAAATTTCATTCAATGCTCGTTCATCAACAATGGTGTTAACAAAATCGCGTTGATGTTCCTGATTGTTAGCAGCGAAATGTTTTACAGTTGCTACAACATTTTCTTTCTGTACTCCTTTAATATAATCAACGGCAATGCGTGAAGTTAAAAATGGGTCTTCGCCAAAGCTTTCAAAATTTCTTCCGCCCATAGGAATGCGTGCAATGTTTACACAAGGCGCAAGAATAACGTGGCGACCTTTTGCTTTGACTTCCGTTGCGAGAACAGTTCCAAGTTTTGAAATCAATTCGGGATTCCAAGTTGCACCCATTAAAATTCCAGAAGGCAGTGCAGTAGAATTATCCCAGCGAACACCGAGAGGTCCGTCAGTCATATTAAGCGGTGGAATGCCGAGCCGTTCAATAGCTTTTGTTTCAAAGCCGGTTCCGCCGAGCATATCAATTTTTTCTTCAAACGTCATTCGCTTAAGCAAGTCTTCAACTCTATCTTCAATGTTTAATGATTTATCCAGATAGAATGCAGTCATTTTTTTCTCTTTACTATTTTCTAAAAAATTCAATGATAGCAATGATGAAATTATTATTACCGTTATAATAAGTAATTTAGGTTTCATTTGATTAAGTCTTTATAGTTGTTAAAATTATTAATTGCGTCTGACTTTAATGAAAATTTATAAATATACTTGTCGTTAATATATCTTTTATGAGGCAGTCTTAATAGACCTCGTAGAGG
>DAIRCT010000089.1:0-11660 GCA_036796535.1 Ignavibacteriaceae bacterium | reverse complement strand
TTGATAGACAGTGGATATAAAGTAATGGAAAAATAATTATGAAAATTATCGTGGGCTTAATGTTTATAGCAGTAGTTGTTTTCATTGCTTTTAGAAAATTCCAGAAAGCAAGCAAAGGGAAAGATTGCTGTAGATAAATTTTTTTAAATAAAAATAATCGAGGTGATCATGAAATATTTAATCGGTGCAGTTAGTGTAATAGTCCTTCTAATTTTAGGATACCTTATTTTCATTTATTCCGGTATGTATAACATCAGTGCGATGGTTCATCACGACAAGCTGACTCTATGGATGATGAGTACTGTAAGGGAAAGTTCAATTAAACATAATGCAGATGATAAAATAAAAATGCCTGATCTTTCAGATACTTCTCTAGTGAAGATGGGTTTCGTTCATTTTAGAGAGATGTGTGTTAGCTGTCATGGTGCGCCAGGAATAAAACAGAGTGAATTTGCTGAAGGGCTTTACCCTAATCCGACAATGCTTTCTAAAGCTGCTAAAGAATGGACTCCTCAGCAGCTTTTCTGGATAACTAAAAATGGATTAAAGATGTCGGGTATGCCTGCATTTGGACTAACACATACTGACGATATGATCTGGGCAATTGTAGCATTTACAAAAAATCTTGCGACATTGACTAAGGAACAATACCAGGTTCTTGATGACGAAACAACAGGCGAAAGTGATGAAGCGGATGAACATACGCATTAAATAAAAATAAGCTTAATTAAAAGGATTGCTATTCATATGAAGATGACTTGACATAATTCGATAGAAATACTATATTTCATTTGAACAATTGCTCAAGTATTATGACTAATGATAATAACATAGTTTGCGAAATTAATTTTATTGATGAGAAGAAAGTTAAAGCAGTCAAGAAAAAATTGCCGGATGATTCTCTGATAACTGAACTATCCGAGACTTTCAAAAGTCTTAGCGATTTTACAAGATTAAAAATTTTGCTTTCTCTTGCTCAACAAGAGTTATGTGTCTGTGATATTGCAGCTTTAACAAATGTTTCTGTTTCTGCTATTTCTCATCAATTAAGATTGTTAAAAAATACAAGATTAGTGAGCCATCGCAAAGAAGGAAAAATGGTTTACTATTCGTTGGATGATGAGCACGTAAATAAAATTGTAAATGAAGCAACTAAACATTCTAAGGAAATGCTTGAATAAATTTCTAACACATAAAATTATTACGACAGCATTCAGAACAAAAGTAGTTGCAGTTATATTACTATCAATAATTAGTTTTACTTTTCTGCATTCTGAAGCAGGGTTATTTGATTTTGATGAGAGCAATCACGGCTCGCACGATTACTGTGAATTGGTCAAGAATGTAAATTCACATTCAAATATTCTACAACAAAAACTACCGCTAATTAAGTTTAGTGATGTTATCTGTTTTCATTGTTTCGAAAAATTTGAAACGCAGATGGTCCAAACTTCTTTTGAAAAAGAAAATAAAAATTTAAAAGCCAATCTTTTTTTCGATCTTTACCTATTCAATAATACTTTTCTGATTTAAACACACCCATTTCCTATCCGAAATCCCTTTACGGGATAATTGTATTCCCCGCTTAATGCGGAACAAATAAATCAAAATAATATTTGGAGAAATAATGCGTTTCATTAGTGCATCAATTCTCTTGCTGATATGTTTTAATCAAATAAATATTGCACAGCAAGATGATTCAATCAAAGTAAAGCAAGAAGAAATAACTTTACAGGAAGCCGTCAATTCGGCTTTATCTAATAATCCCAATTTAAAAGCATTTAAATACGAAATTTCTTCTTTGGAAGGAATAAAAATTCAGGCAGGATTAATTCCAAACCCAGAAGCTGATTTTGAAGTTGAGGATTTTCTCGGCAGAAATGAATTAAGCGGAATAAAGGGAGGTCAATTTACTCTTTCAGGAAGCCAGTTGTTTGAGCTTGGTGGGAAAAGAGACAATCGTGTTAATCTTGCCGAAAGTCAGATTAACTCGACTCAGGGCAATCTTGAATTAATCAAGTTGGATGTGATTGCAAATGTAAAATCTACATTCTTTGATTTGTACAAAGCTCAAAACCAGATTGAGCTTCAGCAAAAGTTCATTAAAATAAATGAAGAGATATTAAAGACAATTTCCGAAAGGGTAAAAGCCGGAAGAACTTCTCCCGCTGAAGAATCAAAAGTAAAAGTAGCTTTGATAAACAGCAGGATAGAACTTCAGCGGCTGCAGAGGAATTATGAATCGGCTCAGACAAAATTAAATTCATTACTCGGAATCACTGACAAAAATTATGTTCCTTCAACAAATTTGTTTGAGAAATTGTTCGCACCGCCAAACAAGGAAGATATTTTAGGAGATTTGGAAAATATCCCTTCAATTAAAAATCTTGATAACGAAACTAATTTTAGAAAAGCGCAGCTTCAGTTAGAAGAATCACAAGCAGTACCGGATTTAACTGTAAGCGCTGGGGTCAGATATCTAAATGAACTTAAAACTAATTCCTTTGTTGCAGGGCTTTCATTACCACTTCCCTTTTTTAACAGGAATCAGGGAAACATTCAAGCTGCTGAAGTAAGAATTCAACAAATGGATGAGATAATAAATTCCCAAAAGTTGTCGGTTATATCATCTCTTAATACATCATTTAATAATCTTTCAAGTGCTTACAACAATGCTGTGCAGTTAAGAGAAAATATTTTACCGGAATCAGAAAAAGCTTTTGATATTACAAGACAGGGATACTCACAGGGAAGATTTGCTTTTATTGATTTACTTGATGCGCAGAGAACCTTGTTCGATGCACAGGCTCAATATCTGTTTGAGTTATCGGATTATTATAAATCAATTATTGAATTAGAAAACATAACAGGAAAATCTTTTTTAAAATAAAAAACTATGAATGAATTTATGGAGAATAAAAAAATGTTGAACGAAGTGAAACCCCTCTCATCGGGGCGATTAAAAGGATTAATAGTAATGACAGTATTACAAATTTTTTTCATTATTGGCTGTTCGAGTGATGAACCAAAAGAAGAAATCAGTAAAACAGATGTGCCAAGAAAAAACACTGCACATAATGAAATGATAAAACTAACGGATGTTGACCTAAAAGAATTTGGCATTGAAATTAATGAAGCCAAAGCAGGAGTGATTACAAATCATATTGATGTTACTGGTGAAATTAAAGCTGAACCGTCGCGTCTTTCTCATCTTATCCCGCGTTATTCCGGTATAGTAAAGGAAGTTTATAAAACAGTTGGAGAAGATGTTAAACAAGGAGATGTTCTTGCATTAATTGAAAGCAACGAAAGTCTCACTACTTATGAAGTTCAATCTTTAATGGACGGGACAATTATCGAATTGCATATGGCAAAAGGCGATTTAGTAGGCGGAGAAGAACTTGCGCTAACTGTTGCTAACCTCGATAAAGTATGGGCAACACTTAATATTTATCAAAGAGATATTAATAAAATAAAACTTGGACAGCGCACTTTGGTCTCTTTCGGTTCAGAAGAAAAAGGAGTTGAAGGGGAAATATCTTATGTAAGTCCAGTGGTTGATGAAGCAACAAGAACGACAACTGCAAGAGTAATATTAAATAATACATCGGGCAAATGGCGCCCGGGAATGTTTGTATCAGCTAAAATATTTGTAAGCGAAAAGATGGTGCCGATTGTTGTTGAAAAATCTGCGCTTCAAACGCTTGAAGATAAAACCGTTATATTTATTAAAAGCGGAGATGAATTCTTCCCTCAGCAGGTGAAGTTAGGAATGCAAAACGATGTGACTGTTGAAATTACTTCCGGGCTTCAGGCTGGTCAGCAGTATGTATCGAAAGGTTCATTCACTCTCAAAGCCGAAATTCTAAAAGAATCATTCGGCGGCGATGAACATTAATTATAGGAAAGAATATGAATAAAATAATAGATTATGTTTTACGCAACCGGCTTTTAATTACTGTTCTTGCAATTATAGTAATGGCTGCCGGATATTTAAGTTACAAGCAGCTCCCGATTGATGCTTTCCCGGATGTTTCACCGGCACTTGTGCAAGTCTTTACACAAACTGAAGGATTAGCTCCGGAAGAAATTGAAAAATATGTAACATATCCGGTTGAAACTGCGATGAACGGATTGCCAAATTTGCAGCTTATCAGATCGGTTTCAAATTTCGGGCTGTCTGTTGTTAATATTTATTTCGAAGATGGAACAGATATTTATTTTGCTAGACAGCTTGTTAATGAACGGCTTACAGAAGCCCGCGAACAAATTCCCGCAGGTTTTGGCGAACCCTCGATGGGACCAATTTCTACCGGAATGGGGTTAATTCTTTTTTATTATCTGGAAGATGAAACCGGCAAATACAGCTTAGAAGAACTAAGAACAATACAAGATTGGTTGGTTAAATATCAATTGCAAACGGTGCCGGGTGTAACTGAAATTCTTGGAATAGGCGGCTGGGAAAAACAATACCAGGTTGTTGTTAATCCCAACTCTTTACTTCGTTATGATATTACTGTAAACGATGTAGTTGATAAAATAAAAGCGAACAATCTAAATGTTGGCGCACAATTCTTAGAAAAAAATGCAGAAGAATTTATTGTACGCTCAACCGGACTAACTTCTAATATTGAAGATCTCGAAAACATAGTAATAAAATCTGAAGATGGAATCCCGGTTTATTTAAACGAAGTTGCAAATGTAAGAACAGGCGGCGCTATAAGACGCGGAGTTCAAACAAGCAATGGTACTGGCGAAGTTGTTGCCGGGATGGTAGTTAAATTATTCGGGACTAACTCTTCAACGGTTATACAGGCAGTTGAAGATAAACTTGCTGAAATAAATAAAGCACTTCCCGAAGGAATAAAAATAGTTCCCTACTACCAGCAAAAAACTCTTGTTGAAGCTGCTGTAAAAACTGTAACCGATGCACTACTCGAAGGAATTGTATTGGTAGTTATCATCTTGATGGTGTTCCTCGGTGCGATAAGACCAAGCATAGTTGTAGCGATTGCAATTCCCTTCTCCGTTTTATTTGCAATGATTGGAATGAAATTTTTTGGCATCTCTGCAAACCTTATGTCATTCGGCGGTTTGGCTATCGCAATCGGTATGATGGTGGATGGCGCTGTGGTTATTGTTGAAAATACCGACCGTCTGCTGCGTGCAGGTGCGCCGGGTGAATCAAAGATTCATATAATTGCAAAAGCTGCTAAAGAGGTTATCAGACCAATTACATTTGCAGTAATAATAATCATAATTGTTTTTCTTCCGCTATTCACACTTCAGGGTGTTGAAGGAAAAACATTTAAGCCGCTTGCTTATACAATTGCACTTGCAATGTTTGGCTCTTTGCTGTTCGGAGTTTTCGTAGCTCCGGTCCTCTCATCATTCTTGATGCGTATCCCGTCAGGGAAAAAACATCTCAAAAAGAAATCAGCAGATTTTGCATCCGAGCACAATGAAGGTGAAAATGAGGAAGAGCAAATCTGGATACTTAAACTATTGATAAAGATTTATAAACCATTAGTAACATTCTTTGTTAATACAAGGATAGCGGCGATTGCACTTGCTGTAATTTTATTAATCATAGGAGCGCTAATATTTCCACGATTGGGCTCTGAATTTACTCCGACACTTCAGGAAGGAACATTGATATTAAGGATGACTATGGCTCCTTCTATATCTTTAACAGAAAGCACACGACTTACACTTATTGCTGAAAGAAGATTAATGAAAATACCGGAAGTTACCGGCGTGGTTACAAGAATAGGCAGAGGTGAAATTGGCGCTCATACAGATCCGGTGAATAGCGCTGAAATGTTTATCTTGCTGAAGCCAAGAGAACAATGGAGAAATAATGCAACACAGCAGGAGCTTGAAGGATTAATCAGAAATGACTTTGGTGAGATTCCCGGTGTTCTAACAAACTTCACACAACCAATTCAAATGTCCGTTGATGAATTACTTGAAGGCGTAAGAGCTGAATTAGCAATTAAGTTTTTCGGAACTGATCTTGAAGTATTAAAAAACAAAGCTGATGAAATTGCTGCCCAAATAAGAAATGTTAAAGGTGCAGCAGATGTTCAAGTTGACCAAGTATCCGGTGCGCCGCAATTAAGTATTGTAATTAATCGTCACGAGATTGCTCGTTACGGAATAAACGTTGAAGATGTTCAGCAGGTAGTTAGAACTGCAATTGGAGGTGAAACTGCCGGACAAATATTTGAAGATGTTAAACGTTTCGATATTTATGTGCGCTTTGATGAGGAGTTCAGGAAAGATATGAATTCTATCGGCGCATTATTAATTGAATCGCCATCAGGTATCGAGGTGCCGTTAAGCCAGTTAGCAGAAATTAAGGAAGTAGTTGGACCGCGCCAGATAACGCGCGAAAGTAATCAGAGATTTATTACCATCCAGTGTAATGTAACCGGACGTGATATAGTTTCATTTGTTGAAGAAGGAAAGAAGGCAATTGACAGTAAAGTTAAGCTACCGCCGGGATATTTTGTAACGTGGGGCGGTCAGTTTAAACTGCAGCAGGAAGCTAATGCAAGATTAGCAGTTGTAGTTCCGATTACACTGTTTATAATTTTCATTATGCTTTTCTCAAGCTTTAATTCTCTGAAAAATTCTCTGCTGATATTTTTAAATATACCGTTGGCTTTAGTCGGTGGAATTGTTGCCTTGTGGATTTCCGGACAGAATCTTTCAGTACCGGCTTCCGTTGGGTTTATAGCTCTATTTGGAATTGCATTGCTCAACGGTATTGTATTAGTAACATATTTAAACCAGTTACGAATGGAAGGATTCAGCGTTGATGATGCCTCGATTCAAGGAGCTTGTTTAAGAGTAAGACCGGTTTTAATGACAGCGCTTGCCGCCGCACTCGGAATGATTCCGCTTCTGTTTGCAACCGGTATCGGAAGCGAAGTGCAAAGACCTCTTGCAACAGTTGTAATCGGTGGATTAATTACTTCAACCGCTTTAACATTATTAGTCGTACCGGCTTTGTACAAGTGGTTTGCAATTAAAGTTACTGAAGGTGAAATGTAATTAAAAATCTTTATGCGTTCTTTGTGTCTTTGAGTCTTGGTGGCTAAGAATTATCGCCACAAAGTCACTAATGCACAAAATTTCACAAAGAAAAAAATATTTTAACTAAAGCAAAATTCAAACAAGGAGCACAAGATGAAAGAAATAAAAGCAATAATCAGACAGTTCAAATTAGATGATGTTATTACCGCACTTCACAAAGTTGAAGGGCTCCCGGGAATAACAATTTCAGAGATTAAAGGATTTGGAAAATCTAAAGGCAAAAACACAGAGGAAACTGTAAGCGAAAAGCTGCATCAATTAGTCCCTAAAGTAAAAATTGAAATTGTTGTGCATAATGATTTAGTTGATGAAATAGTAAATACTATTCAAAGAACAGCACACACCGGCAATCCGGGAGATGGGAAAATATTTGTTACTAATTTAGAAAATGTAGTAAAGATAAGAACGAATGAACGAGGCGAAGAAGCAATATAATTTCAAAACTTAGATTGGAGTTACAAAATGTATATCTGTTTGCGTTTATTGATTGTCTTTAACTTTTTACTGTTGATAATTTCCGGCAGAAGCTTGATAGCTCAACAAAACGATCAAAGTCTAACAAAAGGAAATTACTTGGATGATATTCAAAATTATTATGAAAAGGTTCTTGAAGCCGACAGCACAAATTATGATGCGCTGACTAATCTTGGAGTGATTTATCAGTCCGCCGAAGGCGGAGGAAATTTGCAAAAATCACTCAGCTATTTTGAGAAAGCAGCAAAGTTTCATCCCAAAAAAGCAAGAGCTTATCACAACCTTGGCATTCTATACAGTTTAATGAATCGGCTTGATAATGCAGTTATCAATCTTAATAAAGCAGCAGAACTTGACTCAACAAGCCCAAACTCAATCCGGCAATTGGGAATTATTTATTTGCAGAATGATATGTTCAGCGAAGCGATTGAATCTTTTGAGCGTGCTTTGGGCAGAGAAAAATTTGATAATGAAAGCCGCCTTGGTAAAGCCCTTGCTTACTGGTCTCTCAAAGAATATGATAACGTTCTTACTGCTATAAATGAAATGCAGTCAATTGGATTGCGGTTCAACAGAATGGAACTGCTGCTCGCCGATGTTTACTTTAAAAAGAATGACTATGATAAAGCGATCAAATATGCTAAGCTGGATGAAACGGAGAATTCATCTCAGGCTGAAGGTCATTACTTACTTGGCGTTCTTTATAAAATGGAAGGGCAGAAAAATAAAGCTGAGCTTGAATTTGGAGAGGCGTTTACTATTGCAAAGCAAAATCCAAATTCTTCTTTAACATTAAGTATAAATATATTTTTTGAATCTAATATTAAACAACAGTTGGAATGAATAAATGAAAATATCCAAATTAATTTTACCCGCTATCTTTATTGTAGTTATAGCCATAATGTATTTTACCTATTTCGCCTCAACGGATGAAATAGGATCATTCAGTAAATATAGCCCTGGCAGTGAAATTAACCAGGAGATAAGTGTGGCAATAGTTAAATCTAAAGGTTTTGAAAGAGATGCAAACGGAAATATTACTTCTTTTTATGCAAGCGATAAAAATAATGTTGAGGTAAAAATCACTTCACACGAACCTATACCTTCAGAGATTGCTAATGCAGAAGTCGTCGAAGTGTTAGGGCATATGCACGAGAATAGTTTGGTCGCTTCAAATATTTCTGTTATAAAATAAAGAACTATCTTTGACAACAAAACAACAAACAAATAACTTAGGAGAAATAAAAAATGAACAAAATTAATAACGTAAATATTGAAGGTGTTAAAGCGTTTGAAGAAAAAATAATGAATGATTTTTCACTTGCAAGAAAAACGCAGGGTGTTGAAGGTGAATGGATACTTGAGGAAGGCAATACTCAATTCGTATCAAAGATAAAATTTGAAGGTGGAGAAACAGAATTCAAAGTTGATAATCCAACATTTATGGGAGGAAGCTGTTCGCTGCCGGGTCCGATGCATTATTGTTTTTATGGATTAGCATCCTGTTATACAGGAACATTCGCAACTATGGCTGCTATGCTCGGCATCAAATTAAAAAAATTAACTACCAAGGTAGAAGCCGATGTGAATTTCTCAAAAGTATTTGGTATAAGCGAAGAACCTATTATGGAAGAAGTCCGTGTAAAATTAATTGTGGTAAGCGATGCACCGGAAGAAAAATAAAAGAGGCAGAAAAATTAGCTTTAGAACGCTGCCCGGTTGTGTTTACTTTGAGGAATCCGGTTAAGTTATTGCCGGCTTTGGAAATAACTAAAGGATAATAGAATTACTCGACTATGAATAATTTAAAAGACATTTTTGTATGAACGGTTTATCACAAATAATAGTTGGAGCGTTTTTACTTAGCATTGTTCACGCATCAATTCCAAATCATTGGATACCATTAGTTGCTCTTTCAAAATCGGAAAAGTGGAATGAAAAATTAACGATGGGCATTACTGCTATCACCGGTTTTTCACATACGCTAAGCACAATAATAATTGGAATAATTGTAGGATTTTTTGGTTACAAATTATCCGGTTCCTATTCATTTATAGTAGGAGTAATTGCACCGGGCATACTGATACTTCTGGGAATAATTTATCTTTTTTTGAGTATAAAGGATAACAGATATCATCATCACCATCACGATATTCACATTGATGATGTTAAAAAGAAAACTACTACAGCAATAATTCTTACGCTTACAATTTCAATGTTCTTCTCCCCTTGTTTGGAAATAGAAGCTTACTTTTTTGTTGCAAGCAAACTCGGCTGGGAAGGGATAATAGCTGTATCGGTCATTTATACTTTTATTACTATAGTCGGAATGTTACTGCTTGTATGGCTTGGAATGAAAGGCGTAAAAAAGATTAAATCGCATTTCCTTGAACATTACGAAAAAACAATTACCGGAATTATTCTTGTTATTTTAGGTATTGCTGGATATTTTATCACATAAGGTGTTATGCTTTCCTTTGGGAATGGCTTTATCATAAGATAACTAAAGTTAAAAATTAATATGGAACACAATCATAATCACTCACACGAGAAGTTTAATTACAACAAAGCGTTTGCTTTCGGAATCATACTAAATATAATCTACATTATTGTTGAGTTTGTTTTCGGTTTGAAAATAAATTCGATGGCGTTGATTGCTGATGCCGGGCATAACCTAAGTGATGTTTTAGGATTAATGCTTGCCTGGGGAGCGGCATATCTTGCTAAATCCGTTCCGACAAAAACCAGAACATACGGCTTACGTAAATCAACTATCTTAGCTGCGCTTTTTAATGCAATAATTTTATATGCTGCAATCGGTGCAATTACGGTTGAAGCTGTAAGAAAATTTATTTTCCCGGAACCGGTTCAAGGCACAACTATGATGATTGTTGCCGGAATCGGCGTTGTGATTAATACGCTTACCGCTCTTCTCTTCTTAAAGGGAAAAGAGAATGATATAAATATTAAAGGCGCATTCTTACATATGGCTGCAGATGCCGGAGTTTCGCTTGGAGTTGTGGCTGCCGGTTTAGTTATAACTTATACAAATTGGCTGTGGCTCGATCCGGCAATAAGTCTGGTTATTGTTTTTGTTATCGCCATCGGTACCTGGGAACTTTTGAAAGATTCGTTTATGCTTTCAATGGATGCTGTGCCGAATAAAATAAATGTATCTAAAGTGAAACAATATTTAACCTCTTTGCCGAATGTTAAAGATATACATGATTTGCACATTTGGGGAATGAGTTCAACCGAAACTGCTTTGACTGCTCATTTAGTTTTAGAAAAATTTCCGGCTGATAATCAATTGCTTGAAACTATAAATAAAAAATTGCAAAATGAATTTGGAATTGAGCATCTGACAATTCAGTTAGAGTTAACTTATGAAATAGATAATTGCGAGAAGTGCTGACAAGCAGCTTCTTTATAAAATCAATGAGGTATTTAACTAAGTTTGAATAATATACTTTTTGATTGGCTCAAAGTGATGAATTTACTTTTGATAAGATGGTTGGTTTTTAAAATTTAAATTTAAAATAATAATCTATAATACAAGAATCAGTTTTAGATATACTTAAAAAAATTTGAGAAAGGAAAAATTAGAAAAGAACAAAATGACCAAATGAAAAGAAATTTGAGAAAATAAACATACATCCTTGAAACTCGTTTGAATAGGGGCTGCTAATTAACTGGTAACTAAATTAAATAATTCAATCAGCGTTGAATTTGTAACTTGATCAGAAAATAAATAAGGCGCTAAATCAAAGATCATTAAAAAGAGAGGCTATTTATGAAAAAGTGTTTTGCTAACATCGTTTATGTTTTTGTTTTTAATGTTATGCTAATCTTCTCACTACAAGCTCAGTCCTGGGATGATGGGATGTATCATAACGGAAGAGGGATGATGGACTGGCGTGGTACTATATCTTTTTACTCGGTGAGCGGAAAAATAATTGTTGATACATCTTTTACAACTTCATTTTATATGCGGAGTATGCGTCCGGCAAATTATTATCTAGATACAGTAGGCAACGGCAGTAAAAATTATCAACTGTTTTTCGGACCATACTGGTATCAACCAA
>DAIRCT010000088.1:0-11662 GCA_036796535.1 Ignavibacteriaceae bacterium | reverse complement strand
AAATTTGTTCCCGGCAGAAGACCCTGGGAAGTTAAATGCGACGTCGCTCTTCCTTGTGCAACACAAAATGAACTTAACGAAGAGAATGCTAAAGAATTAGTAAAGAACGGTTGCATTTGCGTTTGCGAAGGTGCAAATATGCCAACAACTTTAGATGGATACAAAGTATTCACTGAAGCTAAAATTCTTTATTCACCCGGCAAAGCTTCTAATGCTGGTGGTGTAGCAACATCAGGACTTGAAATGTCTCAGAACTCAATGCGCTTACCGTGGAATCGTGAAGAAGTTGATCAAAGATTACATCAAATTATGGTAAGAATACATGATACTTGTGTAACTACTGCAGAAAAATATGGTACGCCGGGCAACTATGTTAACGGCGCTAACATTGCCGGATTCTTAAAAGTTGCTGATGCAATGCTGGATCAGGGACTTGTTTAGTAATTAACAATTGATAATTAAAAATTAACAATTAAGGCGATCACTTGCCTCGCTATCGCTTAGTCGAAGCGGGTCGGATCGCCTTTTTTGTTATTATCTTAATTTTATTAACCATCTTCCATCATCCATTTTTCTCGGCAGTCAAGAACCATTTCTTGACAGAACAGTGAATTAAATGGAATAATGATATGAAACATTTACACAAAATTATTTACACTCCTTTTAGCTCATTCAAATTACAAGCTGGTGAATTTGTTTCATCTAAAAAAATGTTGCTGCTAAAATAAATTTTGCAATCCACAAACCCAGTTCCTCAAAGGAACTGGGTTTGTTATGTTAAATCACAAACAAAAAAATCAACCTTAAAATAATGGTTTTCGGAGTCGCCTTTTTTGTTATTATCTAAATTTTATTTCCCATTAACCATCTTCCATCAACCATTTTACATCTTAAGTATCCTGACTTCCAACTTCAATTTTATTATATTTTACCCAACAATAAATCTAATCTAAGCATATGGAAAATCGTTCGTCAAAAATTAAGCAGTACAGTCTGGAAAATGTTTTTAGTTCGCGCATAAAAAAATTCCAGAAGTTAATGCGTTATAAAATCCGCGAGATACTTCTTGTATCAAGTATTTATGATAATTATCTGTTTGAGGAAGATGGCAGACTTTATGAATTGATTCGAGATGAATATAAATCACTTAATTTAAGTTTTGCACCGGAGCTTATTCACGTTACAACAGGAGCAGAAGCACTGGAGATGCTTAGCAGCGATAATACTTTTGATCTTATAATAACTACGCTGCACATTGAAGATATGCACGTAATTAAATTTGCACAGATGGTGCGGCAATCCGGAGTTAACTTACCCATCGTGCTGCTTGCTTATGATAACCGTGAACGAAAAGAGCTTACTACAAATTACGACACTTCAATATTCGAGAGAATTTTTATCTGGAGCGGCGAATATCATCTTCTTATAGCAATTGTAAAATATATTGAAGATAAGATGAATGTTGAAAATGATACTAAAAATATTGGTGTACAATCAATTATCCTTGTTGAAGACAATATCAAATTTTATTCTTCTTACCTTCCTCTTATCTACAAAGAAATTTTTAAGCAATCACAAAGACTGCTGGAAGAAGGCGTGAACCTTACACATAAATTTTTAAGAATGCGCGCTCGTCCTAAAATTCTTTTATGCACAAATTATGAAGAAGCCTGGTCGTATTATGAAAAATATCAGGAATATGTCTTAGGAATTATTCTTGATATTAACTTCAAACATCACGGAGTAAAAGACCCGGAAGCAGGAATAAAGTTTGCTAAAAATGTACGCTCGCAGCACGATGATATTCCGATTCTTCTGCAATCAAGTGATGCAAGCTTTAAAGAAAGAGCTAATGAAATAGGTGCTTCTTTTCTGCATAAAACCTCACCACGACTTTTGCATGATCTGCGTGATTTTATGCTTAATAATTTTGGTTTTGGTGATTTTATTTTTGTTAATGCAGAAGGCAAGGAGGTTTTTAGAGCAACAAATCTTTCAGAGCTGGAAGAAGCATTAAAAGTTATCCCGGATGAAAGTTTAGTTTATCACGCATCGCGAAATCACTTTTCCAAATGGTTAAAAGCAAGAACAGAATTTTATTTAGCACACCGGCTTAGACCACACAAAGTTACAGATTTCAAATCGGTTCAGGAGCTGCGCGATAGATTATTAAGCTCATTGCAGGAATATAGAAAGATACAGCAGCGTGGAATAATTTTGGATTTTAATAAAGAAAATTTTGATCCCAAAAACAGCTTTGCAAGAATTGGCGGAGGTTCGCTTGGTGGTAAAGCACGCGGACTTGGTTTTATAAATACTATGATCACTAATTATGAGATAAGCCATAAATTTGATGATGTTGAAATCAGCGTTCCATCAGCAGTTGTAATCGGCACAGATGTTTTTGATCGATTTATTCAGGAAAACAGATTAGATCAATACGCTTTTCTAGAAGTTGATGATCTTGAAATTACAAAAGCATTTATTGATGCACCGAAATTTCCTAAAGAGGTTATCCAAAAACTTAAAGATTTTTTAGAGATAACACACTCTCCGCTTGCAGTAAGATCATCAAGCTTGCTGGAAGACTCCCAGTTTCAACCATTCGCCGGTGTTTACGAAACTTATATGATTCCCAACAGTAACAAAGATATTGAAGTACGATTAGATGAACTTTTAATATCAATTAAAAGTGTTTACTCTTCTACCTATCATAAAAAAGCTAAAGATTATATGAAAGCAACTTCCTACCGGTTGGAGGAAGAAAAAATGGCCGTCGTTGTTCAAAGGTTAGTTGGTGCACAAAGAGATCAAAGATTTTATCCTGATTTTGCAGGAGTTGCAAAGTCATATAATTTTTATCCAGTGCCGCCGCAAAAATCTACAGACGGAATTGCGCTTGTTGCTCTTGGTTTGGGTAAAACAGTTGTTGAAGGAGGAAATACAGTTCGCTTTTGCCCGCGGTATCCTAAACATCTTATGCAGTTTTTTTCTACCAAGGAAACTTTAAAAAATGCTCAGCAGGAATTTTACGCTCTTGATCTAAATGGCAAACTTGAACATCATCCTGAAAGTATTGAAGACCCGCTTGTTAAAAGATATGACCTACTGGATTCAGAAAAAGATGGAACATTATATACCGTCGGTTCAACTTACTCGCCGGAAAATGAAGGTGTGTATGATGGAATATCTCGCGAAGGAATAAGAGTTGTAACGTTTGCCCCGATACTTAAACATAAGATTTTCCCTCTTCCGGAAATTTTAGATCTTCTGCTTGATTTAGGATCGTGGGGAATGGGAACACCTGTTGAAATAGAGTTTGCCGTTAATCTAACAGTCCCCAAAGGTGAACGAAAAGAATTTGCAATGTTACAAATGCGTCCGATGGTTTTAAGCAGAGAAGTTGAGGAATTAATGATTGGCGACGTTAAAGAATCAGATTTGATTTGTCAAAGTTCGCAGGTTTTAGGAAACGGTGCTATGAATGGCATTTACGATATTGTGGTTGTTGATATAAATAAATTTGAAAGAGGTAAAAGCAAAGATGTAGCCCAGGAGGTAAGTAAGCTGAACACAAAACTTCTTAATGAAAGAAAACCATATTTACTTTTGGGCGTTGGAAGATGGGGCTCACTTGATCCATGGCTTGGTATTCCTGTTACGTGGGATCAGATTTCCGGTGCTTCTGTAATTGTTGAAGCGGGTTTTAAAGATTTTCAGGTTACTCCTTCGCAAGGTTCACACTTTTTTCAAAATCTTACTTCATTCAGAGTTGGATATTTTACTGTAAACTCAATTGACCATCTTGGATTTATTGATTGGGATTGGCTTAATAATCAAACTGCTATTGAAGAGTTTAACTATACTAAACATATTAGATTTGACAAGCCAATATCAGTGCGTATAAACGGACATGAAAACAGAGGTGTCATTTTAAAACCGGGAGTTGTACTGACAGAAACTTAATTTTCAATACAATTTTGTATTGAGGTTAACCTGATATAAAATTTTATGTGGTAAGAAAATTGAAGTTGAAAGAATAAAATAAAATGAGACTTCTGAAAAATAAAGTTTTAGAAGAGTGTCAAAGGTTGCCTCATAAGTCAGAATTTATGTGTCATTCCCGTGAAAACGGGAATCCAATCCGTTAGCTAATGGACCCAAAATAAAATGGATTCCCACTTTCGTGGGAATGACAAAAGGAATAATTCAAAGGTTTCTAAAAATTAATGATTACTGATCTTTACTTGACAGATGATTTATTGAATACCGATTTGCTCTTTGGTCAGTTATGGGAAATCTCGGTTGATGGTATGCGCTTGATTGATGAAGATGGAAACATTTTATTAGTTAATGATTCATTCTGTAAAATTTTTCAGATGAATAAAAGCGAACTGATTGGAAAACCTTTCTCCTGTGTTTACTGTAAATCCGAACAGGAAACCGCACTTAAAACTTATCAGAAAGATATCCGAAGTAATGAAATAAAAACTTTGTTTGAAAGAGAGAACACTCTTTGGAACGGAAGAAAAGCATGGTTTGAGTTTTCAAATTCATTTCTCACATTACCAGATAATAAAAAGATTACTTTAAGCGTAATTAAAGATATAACCGCCCGAAAAAATTCGGAGCTTGAATTGCGTGAAAGTGAATATAAGTTCAAAATGCTTTTTAATAGTGCAAACGATGCCGTTTTTGTTACTCAGCTTTCGGAGGAAAAAACTTACGGCGATTTTATTGAGGTAAATGAAATTGCCTGCAAAAGATTGGGCTATTCAAAAGATGAGTTTCTTAATCTCAGTCCTTCCGCCATTGTGTCTCCTCAGTGCATAGATGATTTCAACATAAATATGGAGCGGCTGTTAAAAGAAGGTCATACTATTTATGATATCGTACATCGTGCGAAAGATAAAAAATTAATTCCTGTTGAAATAAATTCTCATCTGTTTCTATTTAAAGATAAACTTACAGTACTTTCAATTGCACGCGATATTACAGAGCGAAAACAAGCTGAGGAAAAACTAAAGCGATCCAGCAACTTGTTAAGAGAACTTGCAACTCATCTTCAATCTGTAAGAGAAGAAGAGCGCACTACCATTGCACGAGAGATACACGATGAACTTGGACAGGTGCTGACTGTTTTAAAGATTCAAATTTCTCTTCTTGCAAATAAGCTAACTGAAAATCAAGAACCATTACGAGAAAAAATCACAGCTCTTACAAACCTGATTGATCAATCAGTAGAATCCGTACAAAAAATTTCTTCTAAATTACGTCCGGGCATTCTTGATGAGCTTGGGCTTATCGCAGCTATTGAATGGCAGACCGAAGAATTCGAAAAGTTAACCGGAATAAAGTGTTCACTCGTATTACCAAAAGAAGAAATTGATCTTGATGCTCAAAGAGCAACCGCAATTTTTAGAATTTTTCAGGAAGCACTTACTAACATTGCCCGGCACGCAAATGCTGAAAAAGTTAGTGTCTCTTTATTAACTAATCTTTCCAATATTTCTCTTGAAATTAAAGACAATGGAAAAGGGATAACGCAGGAACAGATTAAGGATTTTCGATCTCTTGGTATTCATGGAATGGAAGAAAGAGCAATGATATTTGGCGGACAGGTTTACATCGATGGACTGGCTGGTAAAGGTACTACATTAAAAGTTGAAATTCCCATCGAGAAAAAAAATGATTGATCAAAAAATAAAAATCTTAATTGCTGATGATCATGCAATTGTGCGCGAAGGTTTAAAACAAATTGTGGCAGAAGAAAAAGATATGCAGGTTACAGGTGAAGCTGCGAATGCATTTGAATTAATGGAACTTTTGAAGAGTAAAGAATGGAGCATTGTTGTTCTTGATATTAATATGCCGGGCAAAAGCGGATTGGAAGCTTTAAAAGACATCAAGCAAATTTATCCGCATTTACCGGTCTTAATTTTAAGCATGTTCAGCGAAGACCAATATGGATTAAGAGCAATAAAAGCAGGTGCTTCCGGATATTTAAAAAAAGTAAGCGCACCAACAGAACTTGTTACTGCAATTCGGAAAATTGTGTCAGGTAGAAAATATATCAATCAACAGCTTGCTGAAAAACTTGCGGATAATTTAGGAACAACCGAAAAAGAAACTTTACATGAAAAGTTATCTGATCGCGAGTATCAGATTATGTGCAATATAGCTCTCGGAAAAAGCGCTGAAGAAATTGCCGAAGAACTTTCGATCAGCATCAACACAGTGTACTCATACAGAAATAGAATTCTTGAAAAGATGTCTATGAAATCCAATGTTGAGTTAACACAATATGCTGTTCAAAATAAATTGATAGAGATATAATTTAGTCCTCACTAAAAAATTACTCCTATGAAAACGTATAGCATCAACCTAAGACAATAGTTTGCTAATTAACCTATTAATAAAAATTCAATTGCCCCGACTTTCAGAAGCTGTGTGAAAATTCAATTGTAAGGAGAAAACTCACCCTAAATCCCTCTCTTAAAAAGAGAGGGACTTTGAAATTATAATGTATTAAGCCCCTTCTCTTTCTAAGAGAAGGGGTTGGGGATGAGTTCCTTTGGTTGACAAACGCAATTTTAACACAGCCTCTTCAAGTCGGGGGAACTTTACAACAAAAAACTATTGGGCTTTAGCCCAACTTAGCTTAAGCAATGGGACTAAAGTCCAGTTTTTGTTTTTATTTAATTGTCCCCGACATAAATGTCAGGGCAATTAAAAAAATAATATTTATTAAGTTAACGTCAATGGGTGAAAACAGTAATCCAAGAAATTTCTATAGATACAATAGATTCCTTCTTTCGAGTTTGCTTGAATATTAATGAAAAGTCATTTCGAAGGAGCCTGCCTGTCAGCAGACAGGTTCTCGACCTGCCTACCGGACAGGCAGGCTGAGAAATCTTGTCGAAATAAAAGACTCCTCCCTCCGGGCGAAGTGACAGAACGCGTTTTTACATAACCTCTTTCGTGGGAATGACACTCTACTAAAATTTATTTTTTCAGAAATCTCATTTAATAAATCAAATGGACTTTTCCCCGTAACAATTTCTGTTACACAACTTTCACAAATTCAATTCTTTAGTTCAATAAACTTAAAAGTTAGTTTTCTCTCAAAGGTTAACTCCATTTAATTAAAATATTTTTAAATTTTTATCGGAGGTTCCTATGTCCGAGTATGTAAAAGATTTAATGGCAATGGTAAAAGCCAAACATCCGACTGAACCGGAATTTCATCAAGCTGTGATGGAAGTTGCTGAGTCACTTGAAATCTGTTTTGATCGTCATCCCGAATATCGTTCAGCAAAAATTCTTGAACGAATTATCGAGCCGGAAAGAATAATAATTTTCCGCGTGCCCTGGGTTGATGATCAGGGAGAGATCAATATTAATATTGGTTACAGAATTGAAATGAACAGTGCAATCGGTCCATATAAAGGTGGATTGCGGTTTCACCCATCTGTAAATCTTGGCATCTTAAAGTTTCTTGCATTCGAACAGGTTTTCAAAAACAGTTTAACAACCTTGCCAATGGGCGGCGGCAAAGGTGGAAGTGATTTTGATCCAAAAGGAAAAAGTGATTTGAAAATTATGAGATTCTGCCAGGCGTTTATGAGTGAGTTGTTCCGTCATATCGGTGCTGATACAGATGTTCCTGCTGGAGATATCGGTGTTGGTGGAAGAGAGATTGGTTATTTATTTGGTCAGTATAAAAAATTAAGGAATGAATTTACAGGTGTACTTACCGGTAAAGGATTAAATTGGGGCGGTTCACTCATTCGTCCCGAAGCAACAGGTTATGGTTCAGTTTATTTTGCTTCTGAGATGCTTGCAACAAGAGGGAAAACACTTGAAGGCAAAACCTGTTTAGTTTCCGGCAGTGGAAACGTTGCACAATATACTGTAGAAAAAATACTTCAGCTTGGCGGTAAAGTTGTTACTATGTCTGATTCCAACGGATATATTTACGATGAAGAAGGAATTAACAAAGAAAAACTTGCATACATTATGGAAATGAAAAACGTTCGCAGAGGAAGAATTAAAGAGTACACAGATAAATATAAAAAAGCAGTTTACACTCCGCTTGATCCTAATATGGATCATAATCCTTTGTGGGATCATAAAGCCGATTGTGCTTTCCCATCCGCAACCCAAAACGAAATCAATGCAAAGGACGCACAGAATCTTATTAAGAATGGCGTTTTCGTTGTAAGTGAAGGAGCCAATATGCCAACTACTCCCGATGGTGTAAATATTTTCTTAGATAAAAAAATTCTGTATGGACCGGGAAAAGCAGCTAATGCCGGTGGTGTTGCTGTTTCCGGATTAGAGATGGCGCAGAACAGTATGCGTTACGGCTGGACACGTGAAGAAGTTGACAACCGTTTGAAGATGATTATGCACAGCATTCATAAAACCTGCGTTGATACTGCTGAAAGATTTAATACGCCGGGCAATTATGTTAACGGCGCAAATATCGGTGGGTTCTTAAAAGTTGCCGATGCAATGATGGATCAGGGTGTTGTTTGATTTATAATTCACATTTCACAAGCTTAATTCAAGCCCGGTTTCCGGGAGAAACCGGGTTTGTTGTATATAAAAGATTTACACCAAGTTGTATTTTATTTTTCATACATATTGACACAACTGAAATAATTTTATAAGTTCATCTCAGAAATTTAACTGGAAAATTTAAAGAGGTGTATTTATGATCCTCCTCAAAATTTTGGCACGGTTTTTAACTCTCTCTCTCTCTCTCTCTCTCTCTGAAATCAGAAATGAAATATTCTTCTATTCCAATCTCTCCGAAAATATTAAATCAAAAAACAATTTTTTAACTAATTAGAAAGATTACTGGGGTAACACAATGAAAAGACATATTTTATTGAAGCTTTCTCTTTTGCGTTCAATCCAGGAATTTCTTCCAATCTTAGTCTTACTCCCACTCTTAATCTCACTGTTAATATCCTGCAACACCACAGAACCGCCAGGTAACCAAACGCTAACAATTAAACTTGAAGATGTAAGCTGTACCGAAGCGTGGATACAACTAACGACTAATAACCTGCAACTGCCAACAACAATAAATATTTTAAAAAATAACACCGTAGCTCAGACCTTCAGTCTGAGCACCCAAGATACATTGCTTTACATTGATTCTCTGTTACCTAACCAAACCTATAAATTCAAGGTTGTACTAACCAACAACCCACAACCAACATCCTATCCCCAACCTCCAACCTCCAACGAAGTAAGCGTTACAACGATGGATACCACAAGCCACAACTTTACCTGGCAAACTTTCACTTTTGGCGATGCAGGAGCAGGAAGCAGTACACTTTACGATGTTGCTATAATAGATGAAAACAATATTTGGGCTGTTGGTGAGATTTATATGCTTGATTCACTTGGCAGACCCGACCCAAACGCATACAACGCAGTACATTGGGATGGAACTAAATGGGAGTTGAAGAGAATATATACATACAGCGCTTGTAGTTCCATTGACTATGCCCCGTTAAAGTCAATTTATGCATTTGCAGAAAACCATATTGTTGTAACCTCAGGTGGTGGATTGTGGTGGTTTGATGGTAATAAGTGGAATGCTGAATGTAGTATAAACCCTTTACTCACAGGAGCAATCAACAAGCTCTGGGGAAGTTCGAGTAGTGATTTATATGCAGTAGGCAATAATGGCAACATAGCGCACTGGGATGGAAGAAAGTGGACGAAGATAGAGAGTGGAACGACACTAAACATAAATGATATCTGGGGAGATTATAATCAGAAAACTGGTGAGTGGGAAATATTGGCAGTGAGCGGGAATATTCTACATGGATGGCAGCATGAGAGAGATATATTAAGCATAAAAAATAAAGCAGTTGTAAAAATTTATTCAGAAGGTGTACAATGGCCATTAAGTGGAGTATGGTTTAAGCCAAGTAAAAAATATTATGTTGTGGGATCAGGAATTTATCAGAATCAGTTTTTAGGGAATAAGTGGTCTGGTGAACCTCTTGATATCACAAGTTATTTTACTCGAATTATTAGAGCAAACGATATAAATGATGTACTCGTGGTCGGTGCATTTGGAGAGGTTTTACATTTCAATGGTTATAGTTGGAAAAGTTTTATGAATCAGACATACATGTATGGAACATTTTATTCTGTTGATATAAAAGGAAATTTAGTTGTTGCTGTCGGATACAATTCGAGGCAGGCAGTAATAATAAAAGGTAAAAGATAAAGAAAGAAAGGAATATGAAATGAAAAGAGCGCCACCAATAAGTAAAAAATAAAGAGTAACGGTGCAGCCACACCGTTACCCTAAAAATGCAAATAGTAAAGGTTTGGGTGAATAATTCAGTGAATCATTCTGCCTTTTTATTTGCCTCTTAAAACTAAAAAAGAAAAAGGAGTAAAAAAATGAAAAGGATAATCTTATCACTATTCTTTTTAGCAAATTTTATAATTAGCCATTCTTATGCTCAACAAAGTTATCAGCCGGTTTATCCGAATTATTCTATGGAATTAACTAAATCAGGCAGCAGTAATCCAACCGGTAATTTGTTCACTTATCAAGGTTCAAATGTTCCAACCTATGAAGTTGGTAAAGTCTCTAATACCCCAACCTACAAACACGCATTCTATCAGTGGAATATAACAAGTAATAATATTCCAACTGTGGCTATTGTTGATAGTGTTGTAATTTCATTTAAGTTACAATTTGTAAACTTTCAGACAAGTGAATTAAATTATTTTAATTGTATTCTGGATTTATCTGACCCTAATTTGAACAAAAATACACTCTGGAATTATTCGGATAAAAATCAATTTACACCGATTGGTTCTGGTTTAATAAACACCCCAGTGGGAGATTATGTCAAGCACAATCATAAATTTATAAATGGCAGTAGTTTTGTTAATTCCTTCTTAAATTCAATTCAACAAAGTAATAGATTTACATTAGGTATTGCGTGGAAGTTTGAAAGTCCTTCGGCTGGCAATACATATTGGAGAGTCGTTCCAGAACAACTTACACTAAAAGTCTATTATCGCATACCAAATCAAAATGTTACATTAGATCAAAGATTAAGTAACAATACCCAAGTTGGCAAGTTGAGAAAATGGGAAGGAAGCGAAATCGGATTTACACCTCCACCATACATAAATCCCGGAACGCCTTTTGATTTTCCACTTTTATCAACACAGGTTATTCAAGGTGATCAGGCAATTTATTCAAATGAAAAGTATAATAATTGGAATGATGATAAATCTGATGTAAGAAATCATCACGAATTTTTAATTACACCTTTAACAACAGAATTAGTTTCAAAATTTGAACCCACATATCCGAACGTAACTTTAAAAAACTCGCTTGAGTTAAGTTCACAAAGTGGTGGAAACATTGAATTCAAAGACCCTTGGCTTGTGGATTATCCTGACTCACTGTATGGTAACACACTACGCAACCGTGGTATGGATGCACGATTTAAGCAAAGAACATCACCTTTTTATCCTGACTATACAACCAACTACAACGGCGATGTTTACAAAGGCGTTTTCTTAAATCAAGGAATTACGCCGCAAGGGCAATGGCAACCACCCTACTACTCCGTAAAAGCAAATGCAGTACAGGATACGAATTTAA
>DAIRCT010000087.1:0-11777 GCA_036796535.1 Ignavibacteriaceae bacterium | reverse complement strand
CTTAACTTTACATTAAAAAAGAGGCACAAATGAAAATTAACAACCTAACAGTTCTTGAATGTTAGAAATCTAATAAATAACTTTATATATGAAAATTTATCTCGATACTTGCAGTCTTCAAAGACCTTTTGATGCTAAAGATCAGGTTAGAATCCTATTGGAGGCAGAGGCTGTGTTAGGAATTTTATCATACGTAGAACAGAAAAAAGTAATATTAATTAGTTCAGATGCATTAGTATATGAAATAGAAAATATTCCTGGTGCTTTAAGAAGATATAATTCAAAAAGTATATTAAATCTTGCAGAGACTTACATAAAGGTTAACTCCAAGATTGAAAAAAGAGCGGGTCAGTTAATTTCTCTTGGAATAATGCCTTTAGATGCTCTTCACCTAAGTATGGCTGAAAGTTCAGGTGCAGATTATTTCTGTACTTGTGATGATAAACTGGTTTCAAAAGCAAAAAGATTTTTAGTAAAAACTAAGATAATAACACCTATCGAATTGATTGGAGAAATTGAAAAATGAGAACTATCGAAAAACCATTGAACGAAATAAATGAAGAAGCAATTTTTTTGCTAAGTAAAAAAATTGGACTTACAAACACTTTTAGATTTATTAATCAGTTTTCTATAGGACAGAACAATTATACGGAACAAAGAAAATCTTTGTACAGGGATAAATCTCTTAATGATATCTTAAGCGTTATAAAAGGGAAGAAAACTAAAAGGAAATAGTTTTAATTGATTAAACCAATTCCAATTTATTTCTAATGCTTTCCCAACTTCTTAACTTTACATTCAAAAAGAGCCACAAATGAACATTAAAGACTCAACATCCCTTGTTACCGGCGGCAGCGCTGGAATTGGCAAAGCAACGGCAAAACTTCTAATTGAAAAAGGCGGCAAAGTTGCAATCACTGGTAGAGATAAATCAAAGCTCGAAAAAGTTGCAAAAGAAATCGGTGCATTTGCAATCCACGCAGATGTTGCAAACGAAAATGATGTACACAAAACTTATGAACTATTTCTTAAACAGTTTGGTAAACTTGATTGTCTGATTAATAACGCAGGAATCGGAGATAGCTGGAATGAATTAACCGAACTTGATATGAAAGCATTTCATAGAGTTTATGATGTAAATGTTTTTGGTGCAGCGCTTATGGCTCGGGAAGCAGCAAAACTTTTTAAGATTCAAAAATCCGGTAACATCGTAAACATAGCATCCACTGCAGCTACAAAAGGTTTTGCAAACGGAACTGTTTATGCTTCATCAAAATTTGCTTTGCGCGGAATGACACAATGCTGGCAGGCAGAACTTAGAAAATATAATGTGCGCGTTATTCTTGTTAATCCAAGTGAAGTTACAACGGCGTCTGGTGACCTTGATAGAGTTGAGCGAGATGAAGTAAAAAACAAGTTGCGTCCGATTGAAATTGCACACACAATTGTTTCTGCATTAGAAATGGATGATCGTGGATTTATTCCTGAAGTAACTGTGTGGGCAACAAATCCATTTTAGTTTTTCCCTTTTGAGGGTTTTGGGGTCTTTGTGTTTTTGTGGCAAGTTAATTTCGAATCCTATTATTGCCACTAAATCACTAAAGCACAAAATGACACAAACAAAATTGTATCAATATTAAAGTTTATTTTATTATGGAAGAAGAAGAACACATACCTAAATGGTTGACAATTGCGCGTGAAATTCAGCAGCTTGCACAAACCGGCGCAGCATTCGCTGTTACTGATTACGAAAAAAAACGATATAAAAGATTAACTGAAATTACTGCTGAAATAGTAGAATATCATACAACACTAGAAAAAGAATCTGTTCAGAAAGTATTGATGAACCATCCCGGTTATGCAACACCAAAAGTGGATGTGCGTGCTGCAATAATTAAAGATGGAAAGATTTTGCTTGTACAGGAAACTACCGATAATTGCTGGGCAATGCCCGGCGGTTGGGCAGATGTGGGAGATATTCCATCTGAAGTTGCAGTAAGAGAAACAAAGGAAGAAAGCGGTTATGATGTTAAGCCGATAAAAGTTATTGGTGTTTATGATGCGAACAGATTAGGCGGATATTTAGAATTATTCCATGCATTTAAAATAATTTTTCTTTGTGAGTTAATTGGAGGTGAAGCAAAGATAAGCGATGAAACACTTGATGTTCAATTCTTTGACCTGAATAATCTTCCCCCGCTTTCACTAAATCGTACAAACGATAAACATATAAAAGAAATAAAACTTCATTTAGATAATCCTGATCGCCCAACATATTTTGATTAAAGATGCTTAGAGTAAAAGAAATAGCGATTATGAAAGCCGAAAGTGAATTAGATAATGGCATCAAAGCTTTAAATATTGGCAATATTGGCAAAGCAAGAGTTTGTGCAAGACGTGCATGCTTCGAAGTAATAAACTTCTGGCTGCAAGATCATAAAGAATTTAAATGGGGAAACAATGCTATAAGTTTTTTAGAAGCTGTAAGAGATGAAAATTCTTTTCCAATTGAGATTAGAGAAGCAGCTAAAAGATTAACTGTAAAAGTTGATCAGAATTTTTCAACGGGATTTAAAGAAAATCCTGTTGATGATGCAAAAACAATTATTCAATACTTTTTAACTTATTACAAATAATATTTTAAATGATTAAAAATCATATCTACAAATTAAGTCTCTGTGTTTCCTTTTTTCTTGTGCCGATAATTTTTTATGCCTGCTCAGGTAAAGAGATAATAGATTATAAACTTGCATTAGAAGCTTACAAAGAAGGAAGATATCTTACTGCAATCACATACTCAAATGAAACACTTACAAAAGATCCTGCTAATTACGAAGCACTTATAATTAGAGGGAAATCAAATCTTAAACTAACCAATTATACAGATGCAATTACAGATTTTACAAATGCATTAAAATTAGATGAAAACTTTGATCCCTATTATTACCGGGCAAGAGCATATTTAGAAATCAATGAACTTGAAAAAGCAGTTATCGATTTTAAAAAAGCAATCTATTATAATCCCACAAATGTTGAAGCTTTGTTTGATTATGCATATGCCGAAACTCTGCTTGATAATTATGATGCAGCACTGGATGCTTATGAAAAGGTGATTGAAATTGATCCGACAAATTCTAATGCTTACGTAAATATTGGTAATCTTAAAGGTAGAATGGGTGAAAGCGAGTCCGCTATTGAATTTTTTACCAAAGCGATTAATATAAAGCCAAATGATGCACTTGCTTATTTCAACAGAGCGACAGAAAAATTAATTATAAATGATAAGAAGGGTGCAATTGAGGATCTATCGCAATCTGTATCTATCGATTCAAAAAATATTAATTCATATTTCCTCCTTGCTGAAACAATGATTCAGATAAAGGATTATAAAGGTGCATTAAATAATATCAATAAAATTATTTCATTTGATCCTCAAAATGCCAGGGCTTACTATTTAAAAGGTACAGCGGAACTTGCAATTAATGAAAATGACAAAGCTTGCACAGATTTAAGAAAAGCAGGTGAGCTTGGCTATTATGATGCGTATGAGTTAATAACAAAGAATTGTGTTAAGAAAGTAAAAACAA
This sequence comes from Ignavibacteriaceae bacterium, assembly GCA_036796535.1. Classification (GTDB taxonomy): domain Bacteria; phylum Bacteroidota; class Ignavibacteria; order Ignavibacteriales; family Ignavibacteriaceae; genus IGN3. The sequence continues at coordinate 8,190 of DAIRCT010000087.1, read as the reverse complement.
AATCAAAACGATAGATCCATAAACAAAAAACCCTCCAGGATCAGAGGGTTTTTTAAAATTATAAATGAACAATTTCCTATAGATCAGAATAAACAACTAAATTCTTTAATATAGATTAAAACCAAAGAACACTTATAAAATTCTTTTTAAGCCCAGTTATTAAAGTTTACCATTTTCAGCGGCTTTTTTCATTTCTTCGTTTGCATAAATTGCAATCTCAACTCTTCTATTAAGGGCTTTCCCTTCTGTTGTGTTATTTGATGCAACGGGTTCAGTTTCACCAAGACCAACCATTGAAAGTCTTGAAGATGAAATACCTTGCAATTTTAGATAATCAGAAACTGCTTTTGCTCTTCTTTCTGATAATGTTTGATTGTACTGTTCAGTACCATCAGCATCTGTGTGACCCGCAATAAGAATATTTGAATCCGGATATTTTTTCAGAATATCAGCAAGCTTTTGAATATTTGTTTTAGCTTCTGTTTGAAGAGCTGCAGAGTCAAATCCAAATAAGATACCTGAATCGAAAGTTAGTGCTATACCCTCGCCAACTCTTTCAACTTTTGCATTATCTAATTCTTTCTGCATTTCCTCGGCTTGTTTATCCATATGATTACCAATCAATGCACCGGCAGTTCCGCCAATAACAGCTCCTAAAACTGCACCCAGAGTTGTATTGCCTAACTGATTACCAACAACTCCACCAACTACACCGCCACCCACAGTGCCAATTGCACCACCTTTAACTGTATTACTTGCACTGCAACCATAAATAAAAACAGATATGGCTAAAGATGTAAGTAAAAATATTAATTTTATTTTTTTCATTTTCATTCTCCAAAAAATTATTTAGAACACTCATTTAAAAATGTTTAGTTTTATTATTTCTTATTCAAAGAAATATCTTATACCAAGCCCGGCATCAACTCCCAGCCCGGTAAGTGGTGTAACCTGAAACACCGGAACCACCTCAACAAACACATCAATCGGAGTTGCATGAGGGAACCATGCTATACCAATTACTCCTCTTATACCAAATGATCCATCATAACCACCACCAGTATTAAATCTGCCTCCAAATCCGTAATAAAGAGGAAACCTTTCTGTTGAACTGATCGCATTGAATGAGTGCCACAGATAATCCATATGAAAATGGACTCTTCCTGTGTTATCATAATTTCCTTTGTATTTGAAGCGATCACCGCCCAAACCCACACCAAGACCAAAATCAAAAGCATTGATCTTTGATGTCCAAAGTTTGGCGCTTAAACCGGTTGGTTCGCCCAGAATAATTCCCATACCAAATCCGTGATCCTGTGCTGCAATAGGTTTTGCCATAATCATCATTATAAACAAAGCCATTCCGAACAATAAGTATTTTTTCATAACCATAACTCCTTTAATTTATTTAAATTTATTTTGCACTTAAATTGATAGTTCCTAAGTCAGTATTTTGTTTTGCAATAACGGCTACATTGTTAATTGTTGTATCATTAAAAGCAACATTTGCTGAGAATACCTCTACTCTGTATGTCTGCTGTAATAAAGCCATTAACTTGAATGATCCTGTAATTGGCTCTGCAATAGTACTAATAGTATCTGCACCGCTTATTGCATATACATAACCAGCCGCACTTATTGGATTTATCTTACCAGAGATTGTTCCGGAAATTATCAAAGGGACTATTCTAATAACCGGTTTTAGTTTATACTGATTATTTCCTGTAAGTACTATTGAATGTCCAGCATCAAAATCAAGAAGCAATTCATAAATTAAACCTGACTGAATTTCAAATGAATGATTTAGTTTAACTCCGGTTTGTTCTCCACTTGGAATTTCAAGCGGATAGGCGACTCCATTTACAACCACATTACTTCCAGTACCAATAATTAACCTTAATTGCGAATAGAATCCGGCATCAAGCGAACTATTCCCAAGAACAACACTTGCACCATTTCTCAATGTAAGTAAGTCATAAGTTGCTGAATTATTGTTCAGTACAAACCATCCACTGTTTGAATCAGCACCGGATTTGTGAACTTCAACTCTTGTAACAACTATGTTTACCTGATCATAACCTGCAGGAGCATCAACCATGGATAACTTTAATTGTCCCTGCCCTGTTTCAGGTGATGTGGAATCTGTGCAATTAAATAATAGTAAGCTTATTGCAAGAAAGCTTGCAAAAACAGTTAAACGAATTAAATTTTCTTTTATCATTCTCAATTAAAAAACTCCTTTTCAATTAGATCAATTAAAAATGTAAATATGTTTATCATATTCAACATTGTGTTGGTAATAGAGATTTGAATAATTCCCTTCTTTAAACACAATTCAAAGTAACGGTATTACCGGGTTAAAACAATCGGGCAAAGGGATGAAAAAGAGACTACATCTTTTGGGTGAAGCAATTAAAATAATTATATTACTTATATAAAGTGATGTTTTCATCATTTGTCTTTCCTCTTCATTGATCTTGGTATGGGAAATTCATATTCTTTTTCTGATTCGAGCAGCAAAGCAATCCACTTTGTGCTTTCATTACTCTCAAATGCAAATTTCAGTGTCATAGTAAGTGGTATAGAAAGAATTGCCCCGACCAATCCAAGTAAACCACCCCAAAAAATTAGTGATAAAAATACTACTAGTGTGGAAAGTCTAAGTCTTCTGCCCATCAAACGTGGTTCTATTATATTACCTATTACAAAGTTTACAGAAATATATCCCGCTGCCGCCATTGCTGCGCTTCCTAATCCCAACTGAATAAATGCTAATATTACTGCAGGGATAGCTGCAACGATTGATCCGATGTTTGGGATGTAGTTTAGAAGAAAAGCCAGAAAGCCCCAGAGCAGTGGATAATTAACACCGAGAATGTACAACCAAGCTGCAATTATAATTCCTGTAGCCAAACTGATTACTGTTTTTATAATCATGTAATGTTTAATATCATTAGCAAACTTTGTAAACTGAGGAAATTTTTGTTTTGGATCCCCAAGTACAGCACGGAGTTTTAACGGAAAACTTGAAACTTCAAGTAAAATAAATACTACTGTTAGCAGAATTAAAACAAGATCAGAGAGAACGGAACTTAAGCCTGTTAACAAATCTGCAGTAAGTTTCATTATCGTTTCAGGGTTAACATAATCCAGGAAAAGGTTTTCCTGGACTATAATGCCCTTCCCTTTCAACATTACAATAAGTCCAAGTACTTGTTCCCGTATCCTTGATTGCAATAAAGGTAAATCATTTGAAAAACTGTTAAAGGATGTACCGATCTGTAAACCGATCAGTAGTAAAATTACTATCATCACAGCCATAACCAATAAAACTGCAAACACGGAGGGAACGTGTTTTTCCTTTAACCAAAGCACCGGTGGAGCCGCAAGCAATGCAAGAAAGATAGAAACCAGGACTAAGACTACAATAGACTGGGCCAGATTAACCCCTGCAATAATTATAACCAGTGCAGCAGCACTGATTAAGATACGCATCCCTCGAGAAGAATTAACTTGTTCAGTCATTGTTTAGTGTAATTTTTCTTAAAGCTTTAACTAAAAAGCATTTTTTAAATTTTAGAATTTCTTTCAATTCCGATTATTGCCCTCTAAAAATTCTTCACACTTTAAATTTTTTCAGAGTGCCCGGCGTCCTTTAAGAAGATTAACTACAACTAAAATAAGTGCAATTACTAGCAGAACATGAACTACTCCACCCATTGTGTATGATGTGAGTAATCCAAGTAACCAGAGAACTACGAGAACGACTGCGATTGTGTATAACATTGTAAGTTTCCTTTCAATTAAAAATTATGTGTTTAGATTCTATCTTAAAGTAAGAATACAAGTGAGGCTATTCAATCGAGCGAAAGGATGAAAAAGGAACTACATCTTTTAGATTAGTACATTAATAAGAGTGGTTTGATTGATCGAAATATTTTAATCAACAGAATATCATTCTGTTATAAAATATTTTTTCAACAATTCTTTTCACAAACTTTTTTTTGAATTTAAAAACTTAGCAGCCAACTGCCCGAGGCTTTTTCCAGCAGTAGTTTAAGCGCAGCAGTTCCTTCTTTCAAATTAACCATTGTGCTATCGAAATTTTCTGCTGCTGTTGTATTCATTAATAGTCTTCCTATCGTTCCTTCTCCTGATTGTAAGCTGTTTGTAATAGCCGCTAGATCAGAAGTGATACCAGCTGTATATCCGATGGTCGATTTTATTGCAACCAAAATGCTGTCAATCTCACCTGCCTTGTCCATAACTATTTTAAATTGATCTGAACCATCTTTCAGATTAACAATTGTGGATTGGATATTTTGTCTCCAGGTCGGGTCCATCATCAGCCTGCCAATGGTTCCTTTTCCAGATTCAATATTGGTTGAAATTTTTGCCAGATCTCCTGTAATAGTTGAAGTATTATCAATCGTTGTTTTTAATGATTTGATAATTTCATCGATTTCTATTGGCTGTGTTGTAGCAATAACATCGTTGTTTTCTATGGTTTGCTGCGAACCTATTCCAGGAGTTATAATCAAAACCTTGTTTCCCATAAGACCCTCGGAACCAATACTTGCAATTGCATCCTTCTTTATAAATTTCCTTGTTGTTTCATCAATTAATATTTCTACTACCACTGAGGTATCACTAATTAGGCTAACATTTTCCACTGTCCCAACATTTATTCCAGATAACCTGACATTATTACCAATCTGAAGCCCGCCAACGTCTTTGAATACACCCGTTAACCTAAAAGTGCTCCTGAACATTTGCTGCTTCTCACCAATAAAATATACAGCTAAGATAAATATTAAAATTCCAAGTGAAATAAATATTCCGAGTCTTATTTTATGATTTATATTTTTCTTCATTTTATTTATCCTTACTTAATTACGGTTTTAATTATTCAAAAAATGATCTTATCCATGGGTCCGCGGATTTTTCAAGATCATCGAATGTTCCTTCTGCTGCGCACACTCCATCCTTTAATACTATGATTCGATCTGCTGTTAATTTAGTGCATTCAATATCGTGCGTAATAATTACGGAAGTGGTGTTATATTTTTTTTGTACTTCCAGGATGAGATTACTTATTTCTTTTGATGTTATTGGATCCAGCCCTGTTGTGGGTTCATCATAAAGCATTATCTCAGGTTTTAATATTAATGTTCTGGCTAAACCTAAGCGCTTACGCATACCTCCGGAAAGTTCTGAAGGAGTTTTATCAATTGCTTTATCAAGTCCTACATCGCTTAATGCTTCTTTTACTATTGATTCTAATTTATCCTTTGGAATAGAACGCAATTGTTTTCTTAGAGGGAATTCAAGATTTTCTCTTACTGTCATTGAATCATAAAGAGCTCCGCTTTGAAAAAGGAAACCGATTTTTTTTTGTGTTTCAATAAGTTCCTTATCCTTCAGCTCAGAAATATTTTTACCATAAATTAAAAGCTTGCCATCATCAATTTCTACTAACCCCACAATACATTTAATTAGCACTGATTTACCGGTTCCGGATTGTCCAAGTATAGCAAGGTTTTCACCTTTATTAACAACCAGATTAATATCCCGCAGTACGTGATTACTGCCAAATGACTTTTTAAGATGTTCCATCTTAATCACAACATTACCATTCTGCTTAAAATCAGTTTTAGTCTTTACTTCTATGTCAGTTTCATTCAATGTCATTTATTTTGCTAATCATTTTAATTTTGAAGTACACTTGTAATCTGCACAGCTATCATATCTATTACAAAAACCATTAGTGAACCCAATACAACGGCCGAGTTAGCTGCTTTCCCTACACCTTCAGTTCCTTTATTCGAGTAATATCCTTTATAAGTTGCAATGAGCCCAATTTCGAAGCCGAAGAAAAATGTTTTGAGAACAGCAGGAAACAGATCAGCAAATTCCAAGCTTTGAAATATCTGGGAGAAAAATAAATAAGCACTTACATTTCCTTTTATGTTTACACCGACAAATGATCCCATCAACCCAATACCATCAGCAAAGATTACCAGCAGTGGAAGCATGAATGTTGCGGAAAGGACTCTTGTGACAACAAGATATTTGAATGGGTTATTATCTGATACCTGCATCGCATCAATTTGTTCTGTAACATTCATAGACCCCAGCTCAGCTCCAATTCCTGATCCAACTTTTCCTGCAAAGATTAATGCTGTTATCACAGGTCCTATTTCACGTATAAGTGAAACTGCAACCATTGCAGGCAGCAGCGATTCAGATCCAAATTTTGCTAAAGTGGGTCTTGACTGAATAGTTAGTACAAGTCCGATTATAAATCCGGTAATAGCTACCAAAGGAAGAGACTTGTAGCCGATCAAAAAAGATTGCTTCATTACTTCATTAAACTCGTATGGCGGTTTAATTACTTCTTTAAAAAATCTTAAAGTAAAAGCTGTAAGTGAAGCTACTTCCAAAAAGAATTTTTTAAATATCGAATCAGTAATAATCTCTGGAGATTCGTCTATTGCAATATCAGTTGTTTCTTTTTCAGTTTTGGATTGTTGTAAAATATTTTTTTCCATTTTGGCATTTATGACAATTTATTCTTGGATTATGTTAGACAGAATTATGAATAAGTACAATCAGGCAAAGGGATGAAAAAGGACTTAAATCTTTTTACAAAGTTAGACTAGTGCGGGGCGCATCCTTAAAGACTTTCAAGGTTCGGTTGGCAGATTTTAGAGATTCCTAACGGATAAATATTTTAACTAACTAACAAAATCCATTTGATATTTTTTTGAAATGAAATCCATAGATCGCAAATAAAATTGCTAACGAAAACAACTGCGGTTTACGGAATAACGTCCAGAAAAATAATTTCCAATAGTAAATTCTTTCTTCACCAATAACGCCCAACTTTACTATCGATCTGAAGAGTGCAAGAATGTAATTGGGATTAAGATGAAATACTTTTTTCTTCTTCGGTTCAAAATCTTTCATAAACCGCATTACGCGTTCATAAAAATATTTAGGAGAGTAAATTGTTTTTAAAATAGATTTGTAACCATCCGAAAGTATTTCAGAATCCATCCTGGGAATAAAATTAATTGTGAAGTCTGTATTGTTACCTGTAAAATCATTTAACATTCTACCTTCTTCAATTAATCTTTTCTCAAGCTTTGTACCCTTGGGTGCATTAAGCAATCCAACCATTGCGGTTACAATTCCGCTTTGCTGAATAAAGTTTGTAATCTCTTCAAAGATCTCAGGATGATCATTATCAAATCCAACAATAAATCCACCCTGAACTTCAAGACCAAATTGTTGAATCTTTTTTACACTTTCTATCAAATCACGATTTGCATTCTGTGGTTTATGGCATTCGATAAGACTTTTTTTGTTTGTCGATTCAATTCCAATAAACACGGCTTCAAATCCGGCTTTAGCCATCTGCCACATTAAGTCTTCATCATCCGCCAGATTTATTGATGCTTCTGTATTAAGGTAAAATGGATTTTTTCTTTTAGTCATCCACTCAGTAATAGCAGGAAGAATTTCCTTTTTCAATTTTACTTTGTTACCGATAAAATTATCATCAACAAAGAAAACAGGTCCACGCCAGCCGGTAAAATATAAAGCATCCAATTCAGCAATTACCTGATCTTTTGTTTTTGTGCGAGGTTTTCTTCCATACAAAACTGTTATATCACAAAACTCACAATCAAAAGGACAGCCGCGCGAATATTGAAGATTCATAGAAGTATAATTATTCATTGATACAAGATCCCATTGCGGCAACGGCGTGGTTGAAATATCTGCCCAGTCATCTGAGGTGTATTTATGTTTAGGATTTCCTTCGTTCAGATCTTTTAAAAAATGTGGGAGAGTAATTTCAGCTTCGTTAAGGACTAAGTAATTAACATTATCATAAAGTTCGGAACTGCTTGTAAATAAAGGTCCGCCCGCCACAATTTTTGCATTTAAGTTTATACAACGTTCAATCACTTCATTTGCGGATGCACTTTGAATTGACATTGCACTGATAAAAACTAAATCTGCCCAAAGAATATCATCGTCAGTCAATTGGTTAGCATTCATATCAATTAGCTTTTTATTCCAATCTTTGGGCAGCATTGAAGCAACTGTTAAAAGTCCTAATGGTGGAAAGCTTGCTTTTTTTGAAACGAACTTTAAAGCATGTTTAAAACTCCAGAATGTATC
>DAIRCT010000086.1:0-12067 GCA_036796535.1 Ignavibacteriaceae bacterium | reverse complement strand
CCTAACTCGTCAAGCTGAGATGATGATCGTGACCAACCGTATCTTCCGCCTAACTCCTCTAACTGAGAATTTGATCTATTTTGAATGATCAAATTTGAATTAGATTCGTTCAAGTTTGATATACTTGTTTGTTGCTCTATTACAGTAGCGTCGCCTTTCACTCTGTATCTTACTGCTTCATCTACCTGCGCAAATGAAGTAGCTACTAAAGCCAACAAAAGTACACCCAGAAGTAGGTATTTTTGCATAGCTCCCACCATGTAACTAATGAATGAATTATTTATATGACACACAATTTCATTTAGTAAAAACCCCTAATCAAATAGAGGCAATACACCCTTAAAATAGTGTAGTTTTTAAATTCAATGTAAGTGCCATCAAAAATTGCGATTATTTGTAAATTATTGATGAATCGAAAGAAATGATAGAAAAAATTACCGAATCAAGTGGAAATTAAGGTATAATTTGTAAAATTTTTTTACAGGTTTTTTGTGCTTTTTGATAGAGAATTAAGCTACTTTTTCTTTTTTACAATTAATGTATCCAATTTAGGTCTTGAAATCCCAAGTAGTTTAGCTGCCTGAGATTTACTTCCCCCAACTTTTTGAAGGACTTGAGAAGCATAATACTTACTTAATTTTTTTATATCCACAGTTCCGTAATTAATATCCATTCTTATTATGTTGTTAGGAATTTCCTGATCGTTTTCAGGGTGAATGGAATTGATAGGTACTGAATTTATAAGATTTGAAAAGTCCTTTAAATTTAATTCACCATCTTCAGAAAGAAGTACTGCCCGTTCGATTGCATTTTTTAATTCTCTTACATTTCCGGGCCAGGGATATCCAAGGAAAAAATGCCTTAGTTCTCGACTTATCTTTTTTACAGATTTTCCAAAATCCCGGTTAAACTCATCAATGAAGTGATTAGCCAATAGGATTACATCTTCGTTTCTATCTTTTAACGGCGGGAGTTCTATTGTAACAACATTTAAACGATGGAAAAGATCTCTTCTAAATAGTCCCTCTTCCACCAACTTCTCAATATTTTTATTTGTTGCTGAAATAATCCTTGCTTTAATTGGAATATCAACCACCCCGCCTAATCGCTTAATTACTTTTTTTTCTATTGCTCTTAATAATTTCGCCTGCAATCCGTAACTCATATCACCAATTTCATCAAGAAATAAAGTGCCTTTACCTGCCAATTCAAATAAACCTAACTTACGCGTTCTTGCACTTGTAAAAGCACCTGCTTCATACCCAAACAATTCTGATTCAAGTAAGTTTTCAGGTATCGCTGTACAAACAATATCAACGAATGGTTCATCTTTAAATTTACTGTAATTATGAATCGCGCGCGCAAACAATCCTTTGCCTGTGCCTGTTTCACCAAGCAGAAGAATATTAGAAGAACTTTGAAGAGATACCTTTTTAGATAGTTCAATAGTTCGTTCAAAGTTTGGAGAGTTTCCGATAATTGCTCCTAAATCGTATCTAAGATTGGCGCTTTCATCTTGTTTAAAAGTAGATGTTTTATATAATCCATTATCAATAATTTCTTTTACGTAAGATGTGAATTTTATTAATTCATAAGGAAACACGAAAACATCGGAAAAACCCATTTTAACTATTGAGCTTACCAGCAATGCATTATTATTTCTGATTACCGTAATAAATTTATTGGGAATATCTTTTTTTTGCGGGGCAATTTCAGTCAGAAGTTTAGAATCAAGCGAGTCAATCTGAAGAATTATTATCGCATCATCTTCAGGCAAAAAAGCTTTTGGAGTAGTTAATGCTATCGGCACACTATCAAGTTCAATCTGTCTTAATCCAGAGTTGATAGAGCTGATATCATCGCTATCAGAATAGATTTTTATTTTAACTTTTTTGGTGCTCATTCATTTGTACCGGGTTACTCATGAGTTTTAGTTTTTCAAAAGCTTGTTTTCTATCAACACGTTCTATATATGCATTTCTTATTTTATTATTTGAAATGTGATCAGTTATCATATTTAAAATCTCTGCGGCATACAATCTGGGTTTTTTTGCTTTATGAAAATTACCTCTTTCCCAAAAAGTTTCAGCCATTGTAAAAAGAACTTTCCAGGTCAATTCGGTTATACTCTGATCTTCAATTAAACTGTAAGCATTTTCAAAATAATCAATTGGTGATTTTAGGATTTCATTCCTGGATAGCTGTGCAATTTTCCCAAATAAAAATTCTCTCTGTGCTCTTTGTAAGATGTTTTTTTCAATTAGCTTAACAAGTTCCTTATCGTTAAGATGTTTTAAAGCTTCTTCAAACTTTTGAGCATTTATCAAAAATTCGATATACAACAGCAGTATCTCTGAAAATAAATTTGTCTCACCGAGATTTCTGCATTTTTCAATAAGTTTTAACGATTCCAAAGTGTCTGGAGATACATTAACATCCAGACCATTCCTCATAAATTTAAGGTAATCAAAATTTAACTGAAATCGTTCCGATAAATTTTCTTCTGTTAAGAGTAGATACTCATATTTACTAATAACTTTTTCAAGCTCATCATAGTCACCAATTATAAACCAAAACTTTCCCAGAAGAAAAAGAGTATTAAATTCTTCTTCCTTATTGCTTAGTTCTCTAAAAATAGCAAGGGCTTTGTTTAGACTATCAAAAGAGTTTTGATAATCACATGTTTCAAGATAAATCTCTCCTAAATTATTAATTGAAAGAGCTTTACCGTTTAAGTCCCCTATTGTACTAAAGATAGTCTCTGATTGTAGCCATTTTTGAGTAGCCCTTTCGAAATCATAATTCTCCTGATAAAACACGCCGTAACTTAAAAGTACTAAAGCTTCTTGTTCAAGATTTCCGATATTTCGATTGAGCTCCAGTGATTTATTCCAATATTTTTCAGCGTTTTCTTTATCTCCAGAAAGATTAAAAATATTGCCAATGTTTCCCTGAATTTTTACAATCTTATCAGGAAGATTAGCTAACTGATAGTTCTTTAATGCATCTAGAAAATGTTTTAATGCAACTTTAGAATTATTCTTGTATTGTACCTCAATCAATCCTAAAAGATTAAAGCATTTCCCCTTATCTTCTGGTGAAACATCATCATTATCAATAATCCGTTTACATAGCTCTTCGGCAGACTCGATATTATTTAAGTCAAACTCCGCATAAGCTAACTCAACGAGAATTTTTTGTTCAAGTTTTTTATCGCTGATGGATGCCTTAAGTTCTTCAAGAGTTTTCTTACCTTCTTCGGTTTTTCTTAATCCTAATAAGCTGCTGCCTTTAATAAAATAGACTTCGTTTTTTTCATCCTCAGATAATTTATCAATCGAAATCTTATAAATATTGTCTAATGCTGTTTTATAATCACTAAGCTTATAAAGTGTTTTAATCAAATCAAATCTTAGTTGATTTGCGATTGAAAACGGTAATGATAGCTTTAAAAGTTTTTCTAATAATGATTTCTTGTAATTGAACGCAGAAATTTCTTCCGCACTATCGATCTCTTTTTTCAGAACTTCAACTGCGCGCTCATTTTCATTTGCCAATTCAAATTGGCGCGCAAGCTCAACTGTGTTAAAATCAGGAAATAACCTTTTGATGGAGTTTGCAAGTACAACATGAAACTTAATTTTATTACTTATAGTTGAGTAAATATATCTCTTAAATCCAAACGAATTAATTTGTGGTGCATTACTAATGTTCAGCGGTTCAATAATATTTTTCTTTTCCAGATCATTCAATAACAGTTTCAAATCTGAAAGAGATATATCAAGAAGAGCCGCCAGTATTGTTTGTTCAACCGAGATTTCAAAACCAGAAATTATCTGTGCTAACTTTAATTCTACCGTATTAAGGTTACTAAGACGCAGCCGATACATTTCCTCATGAGAACTTTGCAGCGCAAGGACAATATCTTCACTTGCAGAAAAGCTAACTGTGTCAGCTTCAAATTTCATAACCTGCAGAATTATCAAGTCTTTAATAAACTGTTTGATACTTCCCGGCAGTAAATCTGCATAAAGCAAAATAAATTTTTTCAATTCTCTTTTAGGAAAAGTTAAGGAGTAGCTTAGGTCCAAAAATTCAGATAGTTGATGATCTGTAAATTGACTTAACTGGACATCACATAAATTACTTAACACTGATGCAGAATGATCATAATCAGATGACTCCGATAAAATTATTTTTGCCCGTTTGATTTGGAGTATAGGAATTATTTCAGTCAGTACTTCTCTTGTAAAATCATCATAAAGATTAAAATCATCTAAAAGTACAACAAGTTCAACTCCCTGCGGCAGGTTGTTTAATATCTGCTTAATATTGTCTATAAAATTTAAGTTCTCAACATCAAAAAGATTTGTAAGTATTTTTTCAAATTGCGATTTGATTTCCGGATAAAGTGCTTCGCTTAGAATAATTTTTCTAAATATATATTTTATAGCATCGATGCCTGTTTTTGTTTTAGTGTTTTCAATCAGAACAGATAATGGATTTTTCTCATTCATCTCGAGTAGTAAAGATGATTTTCCGGATCCATCAAATCCGCGGACAGTAAATACTTCATTACTTTTTTGGTCTTTTAAATAAGTAGTTAAAATATTGTAAGCATCTCTTCTATCACTAAAAACTTTTGCCGGGATAATATCTTTTGTGATATTCAAATCAATTGTTAAACCAAGATCATTAATTATTTGCAGTGCGTTATTATATCGCTCAACAGGATTTTTTTTAATAAGCTTTTTAGTAATGCCAATTATTTTTTCAGAGTAACTACTTTCCGGGAAATGAAATTCTTCTTCAATGTGCGCTTTATAAATTTCTAACTGATTATCGCTGTCAAAAGGAAATCTTCCATAAATAATTCTGTACAGCAGCATTCCAAGCGAATAAAAATCCACAGTATGATCGTGCATTTCATTTTTTAACAACTCGGGTGCGATATAGTAAGCTGTACCTCTTATCGTTTGATTATATTCTTTAAGTGTATATTGCGAAAGACCAAGATCAATTATTTTAATAAAGGGCTCACCATCAATATCTGTTACCAGAATATTTTCCGGTTTAAGATCATAATAGATATAATTAGATTGATGCAAATAATAAAGAACAGAGCAAACCTGCTTTATTATTGATGTAAGCTTTCGCTCGTCCTTTATTCCGTTGTATTGCAATAATTCTGTTGAAGGAAAATGTTCCAGAGTAATAAATGGAGAGAAATTCTCAATCTCATTGTCTTCTTCATCTTTGGTTAATACTAAACTAATTTCAAAAGATTTAATGATATTGGGATGATCAAGCTTTTGAAGTGTAAAAAATTCATCTCTAAAGAATTGCTTTTCTTCACTGGAAGAATCAAATGGTAAAAATTTTGCGGCAACTTCCCTCTCAGGAAATTCGGTATCAATTACATTGAATACTTTACTTCTTCCCTGCCCTAATTTTTTACCAATTAAGTATCTTTTATTTATCATACCAAAAGTTTTGGATTATAGAATTTATTAATTTTTCTTCCAATATTATTTACGCTTAGCAAAGTTACTATTAAAATAATTCCCGGAATAAAAATCATCCACCAGGATTTTGCAATATATTCTTGTCCAGATTCAATCATCGCACCCCAGGATGGATACGAGGTTCCCGTTCCTAATCCCAAATAGCTTAAAGCCGACTCAGCTAAAATAACATTACTAAACTGAAAAATCAGGTTAACAATTACAGGTGCAATAATAACAGGTAAAATTTCTCTTATCAACAATTTTTTATTTCTAAGTCCAATAAGTTCTGCACTTAAAAAATAATCTTTCTTCTTGATAGATGCGATTTCGCTTTTGACAATTTTAAATAAACTCATCCAACCTGATAGACCGAGAACAATAATTACAGAAATTAAATTACTTCCGAACAAAGCAAGAATAAGAATCACTAAAAATATAGTCGGGAATGAAAGAAAAAGATCAGTCAATCTACTTACTAATAAATCTGAAACGCCACCTTTTTGCGCAGCGATAAAAGCAAATCCAACTCCAATCATTAATGATAAAAGTACAGAACCAAATCCGACCAGCAAAGAAATTCTTGAACCATAAATTATTCTTGTAAAAATATCTCTTCCAAACTCATCTGAGCCAAAGATAAAAAGTTTTTCTTTTATAATTGGATATCCATTTTGATTAACTACATCATCAATAAAAATGTTTTTCACTACTCCGCTTTGATAATATTCAACGATTGATTTATCAATATTTCCTGGACTTACCTTGAGACTATCAATAAATATCATTAACTCGTTATAAGATTGAGGAATGATAGAATTTTTTAACTTAACAAATTTTTCAATTTCAGTTTCACTATTTGATACAGAACTTTTTAATTGAATGTATTTTACCGAAGATAATGGCGGTAATAATTTTGTTACAGAAATATTTTTTTGAAAATCCGGATTTTGTTTTGTTATAAAAGGAGCAAACAAAAAACAAAACATTAGTAAAATTATAATAGCTTCTGAAAAACCCAGCGGATTTTTTATTAATACCTTTATTTTTTTTATGATAACCAAAATAATCGGAATTAAAACAATCAGAATCAAAGAAACAAAACCATCAACAAATCTAAAATCAATTTGCCCCGAAATATTTTTCACTCCGCTAAACATTAATTTAATAAACTCAATATATAAAGTAGCTAAACTTATTAAATAACTAAACCTGATGACTATCAAGAACAAAAAAATTAAAAACACAACATGCCATATTTTAATTTTTGATCTCATTACTGTAGTAAATCTTTTAAAAGTCGTTTATCAATTTTTATTTTAACTAAATCAGCAATAAAATTTGTAATAATCATCATCAATCCGGCAACAAATGAACAGCCAATCACCAGTGGAAAATCACGATTAAATATTGCGTTAACAGTTAATCTTCCCATTCCAGGCAAAGAAAATATTACCTCAGTAATTAATGTGCCGCCGAGTAAAATCCCAAACTCAATTCCTGCTACTGAAATTAAAGGACGAATAGCATTTGGAATTATGTGTTTTGAAAATATTTCTTTTTCAGTGTATCCGCTTGCTCTTAAGTTTAATATAAAAGGTTGAGAATAAATCTCTTCCACACTATCACGCAGATACCGAAAGAAAACGGCAATACCAGCAAGAGAAAGAGTTATCAGGGGTAAGATTAAGTGGCTTATATAATCCAAAAGTTTACCTACAAAACTAAAATCATCATGATAAATAGATTTTATTCCGGATGTTGGCAGCCAATCAAGCTGAATAGAAAAAAAATAAACTAGTATTAATCCCAGCACAAAAGAAGGCACGGCAAATAATACTAATGAAATTTTAGAAAGAAATTTATCTATCGCTCCACCTGGTTTTTTAAAAGAAATTTTAACAAGGGAATATGAGACTAAAAGTTGCAACAAAAAACTTAGCGATGAAAAAAAGAGTGTGAATAAAAAGTAATCTTTAATAACTGAAAGAACCGGTTGCCGGTAATTATAGGATAAACCTAAATCGCCGGTTAAAAGATTTTTTACAAAATAAAAATATTGTGTGGCAATCGGCTTATCTAAATTGAATGACTTAGCAACACGGTTAGCTAATTCAGGACTTAGTTGCGGCGAAATAAATTTTTGAGTTGGATCGCCCGGGGATAATCTTAGCAGCAAAAAGACAAACGATATTAAAAGAAAAATCACAATCAGTGAAGTAACTACTCGTTTTGATAATGCAACTAAAAATTCTTTCTTCATAAGGCGTCAGTTGTTAAGTCTCCACTCCCAAAGTTTTTGTAAAGCACCGTATGGATTAATAGTAATTTCCTTTATTCGTTTGTTATGCGCAACAATATTATCTGTCCAGTACAAAAAGACAGACGGCTGATCATTAAAAATAATTTGCTGGAACTTTTTATAATATTCTATTTTTTCTTTTGGCGTTAAGCGTTTATTTAATTTATCAATTATTTTATCAACCTCTTTATTTTGATAGCTTACAAAGTTTAATGGTGTATTTTTCAAATCAGAGTACCAATAAGCTTTTAACTCTAATGGCACTTGAATATACCACGAAGCCATCCACGCATCAAATTTTTTATTATACAAATTATCCAGGAAAGCGCCGAGCTCCATTTTCTCGATGGATACATCAATGCCAATTGCTTTGAGATTATTTTTAATAATTGTTCCGGCAAACTCGCGCAAAGGATTTCCGCTTGGAATATACAGAGTAAATTTAAACTCCATTCCATCCTTTTCAAGGATGCCATCATTATTATTGTCTTTCCATCCTTCATCTGATAATAATTTTTTTGCTTTATCAGGATTAAATTCTATTGGCTTTAAATCGGTATCATAATATTGTTTAAAGATTGCTGAGACGGGAGTAATTGCAAGCTCACCAAAATTGTTTAAATATTCAGTCAATATTTCATTCCTATTAATCGCATAGGCAATGGCTTTACGAACATTTGAACTACCAAATAATTTATTCTTCTTTATAATATTATTGTTGGCATATAGTTTTAGATCAATGTTGCTTAAGCCCAAATAATCATATTCGCGTCCCTTTATTGATTCGATTTTTAATTTATCAAATTTCCTCAGTTCCTTCACATCAAGCGGTCTAATTAATTCACAAAAATCAATTTCACCTTTTTCTAATTGTGTTAGCCGTGAATTATAATCAGGGATAATCTTAAAAATAATTTCATCTATCATTCCCGCTTTGTACAAAAAAGATTTTTTATCCGCCTCAAGAACAATAGTTTGATTTCTCTCCCACCGTTTTAATTTATACGCACCATTAGAAACCGGATTAAAATTTATTTCAGAGGTTGATAAAGCTTCCCTGCCTATCTTTTCAATTATATGTTTGGGAACAATTGGAAATACAACATCAAGAAGTGATGGAACTGATTTAGGAGTAAAATTAATTTTTAGCTGATTGGAGGATAATATTTCAAATGTGCGTTTTAAATCAATGTGATTATCATAATCAATAAAAAGATTTTTAAAAGATCCATAAAATCTGCTTTGAACTTTAGGATCGGAGTAAATATCAAAAGAATAAATAATATCATCAACTGTAACCTTAACTCCATCTGACCAGTAAGCATCATTTCTTAAATTAAATATCACGTAACTTGAATCATGCCCCCATTGCCAGCTTGATGCAAGCATTGGTTTCTCATCAAGATCTCCTTTTGTATCATTCCACTCAAACTGAACTAGACTTAAAAAAAGTGTTTCATCAATTACACCTTCATCAACACTAAAGGAATAAGCCGGATTAATTGTTTCAAGATCGGCAGAAATACCAATCACGACTTTTTTCAATCGCTCCGGATTTTCATTATTGCATGAGACAAATAAAGAAAGGACAATTATGGTGCGGAAAATTATTTTAATTATTCTCATAGCTTGCAGCATTAAGTAGTAATAATTCTTGGCTTAATTTATTATTTTGGCTAATAAAACCAAAAGTATTTTATGATCTTTAGTGCAAAAATTAAAAAAATAAATTTAACAGATCAGACCGGAACACGAAGTGTCCTTCAGGATATTCAATTTGAACTTAACCCGGGCGAAATTTATACTATCCTTGGTAAAAATGGAAGTGGCAAATCTACCTTAATTAAATCCTTAACCAAGCTGCTGGACTTAAGGATGTACAGCACGGAAGGAAGTGTTTTCTGGAAAGATGAAAATATTTTTTTGATGAATGAAGCTGACTTATTAGAGCTTAGAAGAAAAAAAATAAAGTATGTTCTGCAGGATTTGAATTTTAATTTTGATCCGCTAAAAAAGTTAAAATACTATTTTGAAAAATCTGGTTTGAATAAAGAAAACATTTCAGAGCAGCTTAAATATTATCTGCTTCCGGAGTATGAAATTATTTCCGGGCTTCACTCATACGAGATCAGCGGCGGTATGGCACAACGGGTAAGCTTGTTATTAGCACTACTTCCAAACCCGCAGCTTTTAATTTTAGATGAGCCAACATCAGCTGTTGATTATACAAATATTAATCTTATTAAAATAAAACTTAAGGATTTTGCGGCATCCGGCGGTACGGTTTTGATTGTAACACAGGACGTTGGTTTTGCTAAAGAAGTTTCAGATAAGATTGCGTTTTTACAAAACGGCTTACTTACTCAGTTTACCAGCAACAATTTATTTTTTAATAATGATGGTGAAAATATTTATTCGGGATTTTTAAAATCATTTTATGAGCTACAATGAAAGATATCATTCTACAAGTTGAAAATATCAGTTACTCAGTAGAGAACAAAAATGACAATAAAACTTCCAGCAAGACTGATATAATAAAAAATATTTCGTTCGAGGTTGAGCGTGGAGAAATACTTGGAGTAACAGGTCAATCCGGAAGCGGTAAAACAACTCTTGCTAAAATATTAGCCGGAATTTATACTCCATCATCTGGTAAAATTGAAAAATATTTTTTAAAAGACTGGAGTAAAAGCTTACCTAAGCCAATACAAATTTTATTTCAGAACGATGGTGAGCTGATAAATCCATACAGAAAAGTATTTGATATCCTTGCAGAAGCTTTTGAATTAAAATACAGGGACAAAAATAATTTTTCTGATAAAGTGATTTCACTTATTGACAAATTCCATTTGCCACAATCAATTAAAGATCACAGAGGATTTCAATTAAGCGGCGGTGAACAGCAACGCGTTGCGCTTGCAAGAATTTTTATAATAGAACCTGAAATACTAATTCTTGATGAACCTTTTTCCTCGCAGGATGTTGAGGCACAATTAAATATTGTAAACATCATCAAAAAAATAAAAGAAGAGTTGAACTTAACCGTGATTTGTGTGTCACACGATTTAAACATATTAAAAAACATAAGCGATGATATTTTGATCATGTTTAATGGATCAATTGTTGAAAGCGGAAAAACAAAACAGGTTTTAGATAACCCTAAAGACAACTACACAAAATTTTTACTTGAGGCACTGTCACTTAAACTTTCCAGAGATGAAATAGAAACTTTTCATAATAATTATGAGCAAAACTAACGCAATACGAATCCTTGAATCGCACAAAATAAAATTTGAAACAGTTTCTTACGAAGTTGATGAAAACGATCTTAGCGGAATTACTGTTGCTAATAAAATTAATGCCGAACCCGAATCTGTTTTCAAAACGCTTGTTTGCGTAGGCGATAAAACAGGATATGTTGTTTTTTGCATTCCTGTTACACAAGAACTTAATCTCAAAAAAGCCGCTGCAGTAAGTGGGAATAAAAAAGTCGAAATGATAAAGCTAAAAGATTTATTTCCATTAACAGGTTATGTACGCGGTGGATGCTCTCCAATCGGAATGAAAAAACTCTTCCCAACCTATATTGATGAAACTGCACAACTATTTGAAATGATTTTTGTAAGTGCAGGCATGCGCGGAATGCAGATAAAACTAAGTCCGGATGATTTATTAAAAATTATTGATGGGAATTATGCTGATTTATTGTAGTCCACCTGCGAGGTGGACTACAATTAAAAACAAATTCTTCTTCAAAACCATTCCCGAAGGGATTTCTATAAAGTATGGACTCACTTTATCATCAACATCTTTTTTGTTGAAACAAAAGATCCAGCTTGTAATCTGTCCGAATGGATCGCTATGCGATATATATAAACTCCGCTTGCAAATTGTGATGCGTTGAATTCAACTTCATAGTATCCCGGTTCTTTCTTTTCGTTTACCAATGTTGTTACTTCATTACCAAGTATATCGTAAACAATCAGCCTAACCCCCAACCCCTCTCCTAAGGAGAGGGGAGTTGATGGAATTGAATATCTGATCTTTGTTGTTGGATTAAATGGATTGGGATAATTCTGTTCTAACTTATATTCTGTTGGTAATGTGTATTGTAATATAAATTGTTTTGTTATGTTAATGGCATTGCCATCTGTTATCGTAAATTCAATCGTGTCTGATTTAGTTGTCCCTATATTGTAATCTACATCAAAAGTATAAACTATTTCTTTTGTTTCTTCTGGAAGTAATTCAACTAATTTCT
>DAIRCT010000085.1:0-12789 GCA_036796535.1 Ignavibacteriaceae bacterium | reverse complement strand
AGACGAGCCACCGGCTCGTCTTTACAATATTTTAAAAACAAGAAACCCGCTTTCTTCAAGAAACCGGGTTTGTAATAAATGATTGGATCCGGGAATTTTAATGTAATAATTTTAATACTCTATCAGGTCTTACAGATCCTAACAACTTAAAGAATTCTGAAAATGGGATATCTCTATCCCACGAAAATAAAGTTATAAACGCTTCACCAACTACTGCATCACGCGAAACAAATCCCCAGAAACGACTATCGAGAGAATCATCCCTGTTATCACCCATCATAAAATAATAATCTTTCTTAAATGTGTATGATGAAACCGGAACACCATCAATTACTATAGTGTTACCTCTTAATTCAACAACACGTTTACCATATTCTCTATCAATGATCGTTCTCCACTGCTCAACATTATAAATGTTTAATGGAATTGTCATACCTTTTTTAGGCACAACTAAAGGTCCGTAATTATCTTCATTCCATGGCATACCTTTGGGGAATATTCTTGGTTCCGCAACGCCTTTAGGAATTGGTCTTAAATAGCTCGCATATTGCCCGCGATAATATTTTATAAAAGGTGGTATCCAAAATTGTTTGCCATTTACGTAAACAACTTTATCAACAATCAACACAGTATCACCCGGTGTTCCAATACATCGTTTTACATAGTTAACACCTTTTTCGGTTGGTTCAAGTTGATCACGATCTCCCGGATATTCAAACACAACTATATCAGTCGGTTTAGGATCCTTAAAAGCCGGAAGTGTAAAATAGGGAAGTGCAACTTCTGTAAAAGGGATATATCTTGGTGAACTTGCCCCATATATAAATTTATTTACTAGTACAAAATCTCCAACAAGAATAGTGTCTTCCATTGAGCCGGTTGGTATTCTTGTGTTTTGAATTATGAATGTAATTATTACTAATGCTGCCAATGCTGCAAAGAACAATTGTTTAAAAAATTCTTTTACCTTGCCGGCAAATGTGGTTGGCTTTACCTTTTCCTTTTTCTTGAAAAGATTTTTCAGCTTATCCTGAAATGACAATAGATTCTCCTGTGTTAATTATTTTTGTAGCACAGACTTTAGTCTGTGAAATCTTTAAACTTATTTATTATTCGCAGAATAAATTCTGCGTTACGATGATAATTTTTTCTTTAAAATCTCATTAACGAGTTTTGGATTGGCTTTGCCTTTTGATTGTTTCATAACCTGCCCAACAAAAAATCCAAAAACCTTTTCTTTACCGGAACGATATTCCTGAACCTGATCAGGATTTGTATCAATAATTTTTTTAATGATTAGCTCAATCTCACCAGTATCAGAAATTTGTATTAGATTTTTTTCTTTTACAATCAGTTCCGGATTTGAATTATCGATCAGCATAAAATTAAAAACTTCTTTAGCAATTTTACCGCTAATCGTTCCATCATTAATAAGATTTATAAGCTTACCCAAATTTACAGGTGTAATCGGGAAATCTAAAATGTCAATTTTTTTCTCATTCACAACTGCAAGCACCTCGCTTATAATCCAATTACTTGCGGATTTATAATCTTTTGTTACTGATGTTACCGTTTCATAATAATCAGCAAGGTATTTTGATTGTGTTAAAATTTCAGAATCGTAAACAGGAAGTGAAAACTCAGTAATAAATCTTTTTCGTTTTGCCTCCGGTAACTCAGGTAAGATTGACTCAATTTCTTTTATCCATTCGTCATTTACAATTACTGGTAGTAAATCGGGATCAGGGAAATAACGATAATCGTGCGCCTCTTCTTTACTGCGCATTGGAAAAGCTTCGTTAGAATCAGCATCCCATAGTAAAGTTTCTTGAACAATCTTTTCACCGTCTTCAATCAAATCGATCTGTCTATTAATTTCAAAATCGATTGCTCTTTCCACATTTCTAAACGAGTTCATATTTTTTATTTCAGTTTTAACTCCAAACTCTTTATCACCTTTTAATCTTACGGAAATATTCGCATCACATCTAAGTGAGCCCTCTTCCATGTTGCCATCACATATACCAAGATACTGAACAATCTGTTTAATCTTGTTTAAATACAAATAAGCTTCTTCTGGGGTTCTGATATCCGGCTCACTAACTATTTCCATTAAAGGTACACCGCATCTATTAATATCAACAAGAGTTGAAGAGCTTTGATCGTGTATAGATTTCCCGGCATCCTCTTCCATATGAATTCTTGTTATTCCAATTTTTTTTGATAAACTATTTTTGGGAGTTATTTCTATAAATCCGTTTTCACAAATTGGTTCTTCATACTGTGAGATTTGATATCCTTTGGGAAGATCGGGATAAAAATAATTTTTTCTTGCAAAGATTGAATGCTTATTAATTTTACAGTTAGTTGCTAATCCCATCAAAACAGTAAACTCTACAACTTTTTTATTTAGTACAGGCAATACACCGGGATGACCAAGGCAAACGGGACAAACATTACTGTTCGGTTCATTGCCAAACTTTGTTGAACATCCGCAAAATGCTTTTGATTCTGTTAAAAGCTGTGCGTGAACTTCTAAACCTATAACTGCTTCGTATTTTGGATTCATAATTTTAATTCACATTGCGCGGTCAAATATATAAATGAAGCGTAACAAATTGAAGAATAAAAATACTTTTAAATATCCAAAGCGGTTAATATTTGAGACCTCTGAAAAATAGATTTCTAATTGTTTGTCATTCTCGCTCCAGTGGTGGTTGTTGCATAAGTTAAGTTTTGTGTGTCATTCCCGTGAAAACGGGAATCCAAAACTTTTAATAAGGAATAGATTCCCACTTTCGTGGGAATGACAATCCTGTTCTTTTATCTTATGCGACATCCACCTGTGGGATGGGAATCTGCTTATAATGAATAGATTCTTGCTCGTCTCGGAGACGAAGTCTACGGATTTGCAAGGGAATGACATTTTGAATTTTTCAGAAGTCTCTTTAAATAACAAAAGCAGTTAATATTTAATTATTGTTTTATCTTTTGCTGGATATAACTATTTTTTCAATAAGATAACTATGCAATAAATCTTTTATGGAAAAAATTCAGAAGATTGGATTTATCTTAGGATTAATTTCTTTTCTTCTACTTTTATTTTTCTTCAATCCTGAACCTACAAAACCTGAAGTAGGGAAGGTTGCTGCAGTAGCGGTGCTAATGGCAATCTGGTGGATTACAGAAGCTCTACCAATGGCTGCAACATCGTTAGTGCCGTTGGTATTCTTTCCGCTTCTTGGAGTTTTATCCGGCGCAGATATTTCAGATTCTTATATTAACTCAGTAATCTTTTTATTCGTTGGTGGATTTATGTTGGCGATTGCTATGGAAAACTGGGGACTGCATAGAAGGATTGCATTGAAAATTATTTCAATATTTGGCGGCACTGCTAATTCTGTACTTTATGGATTTATGCTGTCATCTGCATTTCTTTCTATGTGGATCTCAAATACTGCCACTGCTGTTATGATGCTTCCAATTGCACTTGCAGTTATTAGCAAGATTGAAAATGAATTTGGCAGGGAAGAGACAAAAAATTTTTCAAAATCTATTTTACTTGGGATTGCATACTCGTGTTCGATTGGCGGTATTGCAACACTCATAGGAACTCCGCCAAACTTAGCTTTGGTCCGTATTCATAAAATAGCATTCCCGAATGCACCTCAAATTTCATTTGGTGATTGGATGATGTTAGCATTTCCAATTACTGTTATTCTTTTATTTCTAACAGCTATTCTTTTATCCAAAATAATTTTCAGATCAAATAAAAAAATTAAACTAAACAAAGATTTTATAAAGAATGAATATGCTTCACTCGGAAAAGCTTCTTTTCCAGAAAGAATAATAGCGATTGTATTTGGGCTAACATCTTTCCTATGGATTTTTAGAACTGATATTAATTTGGGATTCATAAAAATTCCTGGCTGGTCTACTTTTTTTCATACTCCGGAGTTTATTGATGATGGCACTGTGGCTGTAACAATGGCGTTTTTACTTTTTCTCTTTCCATCAAAAGATCAAAAACAAAAAACTATTCTTGCTGCAAATGTTTTTGAGCAAATTCCATGGGGAATAATCCTTTTATTTGGCGGAGGATTTGCATTAGCAACAGCATTCAGCTCGAGTGGATTATCCGAATACATTGGGAATAATTTACGCGGATTATCAGCCATTCCAACATTTATTCTGGTTTTGATTATCTGCGCAATAATTAATTTTTTAACAGAATTAACTTCTAACACAGCAACAACTCAAATGGTTTTACCGATTCTGGCATCAGTTTCAGTTGCCATAGGAGTTAATCCTTTAATGTTAATGATTGCTGCAACACTTTCCGCATCAATGGCTTTTATGATGCCGGTTGGAACGCCACCAAACACCATAGTTTTTGCAAGTAAGAGATTAAGAATTATTGATATGGCAAAAACAGGTTTTGTGCTAAATATTATTAGCATAGTTATAATTTCATTGTTTGTCTATTTCATCGGATCAATAATTTTTAATTTAAATACTTTTCCATTTTGGGCGAAATGATTATTTAGATTATTAGGAGTAGTTGTGCTCAAGAAAGTTTTATCCAAAAAATAAGTGAAATAAAAAATTTCTTTCTTTATATTAACAACCGCTTAAAAAACTTTAAGAAAAAAATAAAAAAATCACTTTCAAAATGTTTATAACACATAATCAGTACTTCTAATCACACAAAAACTATGTTAAACTATTTATTCATTGGGGTTATTTATGCACAATTATGATTTTCTAGAAAAATATTTTTATCCTGAGGTTCACACGTTTCAGGTTCCGAAGAGAGAAGAAATTGATGAAAAATATAAATGGAATTTAACTGATATTTATAAATCAGATGATGACTGGGAAAAAGATTTTAATTGGGTGGATGAAAACATAAAAAATTATTCAAAGTTCGAAGGCAAACTTGGTGATTCTGCTGATAATCTTTTAGCTTGTTTTAAATTTGATGAAGAGATTGGAAGTAAACTTGAACGGATGTATTTATATTCTATGCTTGCCAAGGATAGTGATATGTCTGTCTCAAAATATCAGGGGATGGATGACAGAATAAAAAGTCTTTCCACCAAAGTAATGACAGCGAGTTCTTTCCTTAAACCTGAATTGTTGAAGATTGAACAAGACAAGCTTTTAGGAATGATAAATTCTCTTCCGGAATTAAAAATTTATCTCCATTCAATAAATGATCTTTTAAGATTTAAATCTCATACACTTGATAAGGAAAAAGAAGAATTGCTTGCTATGGCTGGGGAGATTGCACAAGTACCTTACAATACTTACTCAATCTTTACCAATGCGGATTTACAATTTCCAAAAGTTAAGGATGATAAAGAAAATGATGTTGAAATTTCACACGCAAGATTTTATTCGGCGCTTTATTCTAAAGATAGAACTTATCGCGAAAGAGCATTCAAAGCATATCTAACGGCTTTTAAGAATAATGCTAATTCAATATCAACTTTATTTAATGGAAATCTTAAAGCAAATATCTTTTTTGCACGCGCAAGAAAATATAATTCTGCAAGGGAAGCTGCATTGCATAAAAATAATATTCCCGTTTCCGTTTATGATAATCTTATTGAAGCGATAAATAATAATTTTGAACCGATGTATCGTTGGGCATCATTAAAGAAAAAACTTCTTGGTATAAATGAACTTCATCCTTATGATTCTTATGTAACATTATTCGATCAGAAGTTAGAAAAAAAATATTCCTATGATGAAGCGAAAAAAATTGTGATTAAATCATTAAAAGTAATGGGTGAGGAATATTTGACATCAATTCAAAAAGCTTTTGATAATAGATGGATTGATGTTTATGAAACTAAAGCTAAACGAAGCGGTGCTTATTCATCAGGTACGACTTATGGTGTGCATCCTTATGTTTTGCTTAACTGGACAGATATGCTGAATGATGTCTTTACGCTTGCTCATGAAATGGGGCACAACATGCATTCATACTACACCGGATTAAATCAACCTTACGTTTACGCAAACTATTCTATTTTTCTTGCTGAAGTGGCTTCGACATTTAATGAAAATCTTTTGCTTGATTATTTAATTGAACATGCTGAATCAAAAGCTGAAAAACTTTTTTTGCTTGAAAAATATTTAAACAATATTACAACTACTGTTTACAGACAAGTTATGTTCGCTGAATTTGAATCTCTAACCCATAGCAAAGTTGAAAAAGGTGAGGCGTTAACGCCGGATACTTTGTGTTTGCTTTATAAGGATATCTATAAAAAATATTGGGGACCAGAAATGGTGATTGATGAAGAAGAAACTTACACCTGGGCAAGAGTTCCACATTTTTATTATAACTTTTATGTGTTTCAGTATGCAACGGGTTTTGCTGCTTCCGAAGCATTAGCTGCTAAAGTTAAATCTGAAGGTAAACCGGCTGTTGAAAAATATCTGAACTTTTTAAAGTCTGGCAGCTCTGATTATGCAATTAACGTTTTAAAAAAAGCGGGAGTGGATATGAGTTCTCTGGAACCGGTTCTGGCTGTAACATCTAAAATGAAAAAATTATTGGACGAAGTAGAAAAATTAATTTAATAAAACATACAGGATTAAAATGAGAGTTTACACAAAAAACGATTTAAATCAATATAACCAATCTCTTACTTATGATGATATTAGTTTAATCCCTACACAGGTATCACGAATAAAATCAAGGACTGAAGCATCAACCAGCTGCGGATTTTTGGGAATGAGATTAAATGTACCTGTTATATCAAGTCCTATGGATTCAGTAACCGGAATCGAAATGGCGAAAGAACTTTCACGATTAGGATGCTTAGGAATTTTGAATCGTTTTGATTCTTCGCTTGAATCATTACTAAATTCTAAAAATGGTAAAGGAATTAAAGCCGTATCAATCGCACTTAGCACAGACATGAAAACGATTGAAAAGATTGTAGAGAAAAAATATATGATTTGCATTGATACTGCCAATGCAAACAATAAAGAAGTATTGAGAAAGACCGAACAGATAAAAAAGAAATTTGATGTGAAAATAATAGTTGGAAACATTGCTCACGGCGATAGTCTAACTCAACTTGAAAATGCAGGAGCAGATGCTGTGCGGGTTGGAATTGGAAGCGGAAGCGTTTGCACAACCTCTATTCAAACTGGAATTGGTATTGGACAAGTCTCTTCACTATTAAATGTGCTTACTTCAAGAAAAGATAAAAAACTTAAAATTAAAATTATTGCTGATGGCGGAATCAAAAGTCCCGGCGACGTGGCAAAAGCAATTGCACTCGGTGCAGATGTGGTTATGCTTGGCAGAATGCTTTCCGGAACAAGAGAAACACCCGGTGAAGTAATTAAATACAACGGACAGCTCTGGAAAAAATATCGCGGTTCTGCTTCTTTTGGTGTTAAGATGCGTAATGAGTTTATTGAAGGTGAAGAAACTATGGTTGCATATAAAGGTGCAGTTAAAAATGTAATCGATGGAATATCAGATGGATTAAAAAGTTCAATGAGTTATATGAATTGTTTTAATCTTGATGAGCTTAGAAAAACAGAAACATTCGCAGTATTAAGCAACAGCTCTTATTTGGAACGACTGCCTAAAATGTAATGCAATTAATTTATATTAAGAAAAAACCGGACGCGCTCCGGTTTTTTTATAACCTAATCCTCTTTAGTCTTAATGAATTACTTATAACGGATACCGAACTGAACGACATTGCTAAAGCTGCAAACATTGGATTGAGCAATCCAAAAGCAGCAAGCGGGATTCCAATCACATTATAAATAAATGCCCAGAAAAGATTCTGCTTAATAATTTTGATTGTTTGTTTAGAAAGCTTTAATGATTTGACAATTCCGGTAAGATCTCCATTCATTAAAACAACTTTTGCACTTTCAATTGCAACATCGGTACCGGTTCCAATTGCGATTCCAACATTACTTTGAACTAATGCTGGTGCATCATTTATCCCATCGCCAACCATCACAACTTTTTTTCCTTCATCCTGATATTTTTTTACTACTCTGGATTTATTTTCTGGTAAAACTTCAGATTCAAATCTTGATATTCCAACTGCATCAGAAACACTTTTGGCAACTTTATAATTATCTCCGGTTAAAAGTACTGTCTCCACATTTATTTTCTTTAAATCACTAACTACATCAATGGCATTGCTTTTAATGGAATCATTAACAGTTACATATCCTTTAGCTATTCCGTTTACTGCCAAAAATATTATTGATGCGTTAGAATTATTTTTAATTCTTTCAAGTAAAAAATTGATATCAATATTATTTTCTTTAAAATAAGATTCATTGCCTGCTAAAATAATATCATCATTTATTTTCGCTTTTACTCCTTTGCCTGGTTCAGATTCAAATTCACTTATGGTTTTAAGTCCAATTTTTTTTGAAGTTGAATAATCAATAATTGCCTTTGCAATTGGATGCTCAGATTTACTTTCAACTGAAGCAAGTAACGAAATAAATTCTTCTTCAGAAATATTGCGGGCATAAATATCATTAACCAATAAAATTCCATCAGTTATCGTTCCTGTTTTATCAAAGATAATTATGTCTGAATCATTTAAAGCTTCTAAACTTTCCCCATCTTTAAATAGAATTCCATTCTGTGCACCTTTGCCCATTCCTACAATTAAGGCAGTTGGAGTCGCTAATCCTAATGCGCAAGGACAGGCGATAATCAACACGGCGACAAAATTCATCAGTGCTAAACTGAAATTACCCGGAACTAAAAATAGCCAAACAAAAAAAGTAATCAGAGCTACAACAACCACAGCAGGAACAAACACCGCTGCAACTTTATCAGCTAAGTTTTGGATTGGTGCTTTAGAGCCCTGTGCTTCTTCAACTAATTTTATTATTTGTCCCAGCACAGAATTTTTTCCAATTTCAGTTATCCGAAACTCAAAAGAGCCATTATTGTTTACCGTTCCACCGATTACTTTTGATCCAATAAATTTTTCTACTGGTAAACTCTCACCAGTTATCATCGCTTCATTAACAGTGGATGAACCGGAAATAATTATTCCGTCCGCAGGAATTTTACCACCAGGTTTTATCACAACAATGTCATCAGATTTCAAATCATCTAATTTTTTTTCAATCTCACGATTATTCTCTTTTACAATTGCAGTTTTAGGTTGAAGTTCAATAAGCTTTTTTATCGCTGTTCCCGTTTTTGATTTTGCTCTGCTTTCAAGCCATCTGCCCAGCAAAATTAAAGTAATTATAACAGCAGTGGTGTCATAGTAAACATGATATTGATTATGTTGATGAGAAAACCATTCCGGAAAAAGAGTAAGTAGTAAACTAAAAATAAAAGCAGCACCGGTGCCAATTGCAACCAGCGAATTCATATCAGCAGTAAAGTGTTTTAAGTTAGTCCAGAATATCTTATAAAATCTTTTTCCCGATACAAATACAACCGGTGTGGTAAGAATTAATAATATTTTATTTATCTCTTCAGTACTTAGAAAATTTCTTAGGATGAAACCATCCCACATTACACCCATATTGATTATTAGTATTGGAACTGTAAGCACTATTGCAAATAGCAAATCATTCTTTAACTCTTGTAAATGTGTATCTGCTTTTAATTCAAGTTCATTTGATGATGAAGATTTTTTATTAAGTGCTGAAAGATCAAGTTTGTAACCGGCATCCTCAATTGACTCAGCTAATTTTTTCAAATCAACCAATTTTGGATCATACTCGAATGAAGCTTTTTCTGTAGCAAGATTTACATTAACATTTTTTACTCCATTAAACTTTGCTATAGTTTTTTCAACGCGAGCAACACAGCTTGCGCAAGTCATTCCCTCAACGGGTAAAGATAATTTTTCAATCTTAAATTCTTTCATAAACTTCTTTCTATTCTAATACGATGTAACCGGCTGAAACAATTGCTTTCTTTATCTCTTCAGTTTTAACGTTTGATTCATTGAATTGCACTTTTGCCTCACCGATTTTTACATCAAATCCATCTACCGGCAATTTTGATATTTCTTTTTTAACAGCCATTACGCAATGCTGGCAAGACATTCCATCAATCTTAAATACTTTTTCCATTTTAATGCTCCTTGTTTTGTTTGAACAAAAATATAATAATAGTAAAAAGAGTGCGTTATATAATATTTATAAAATGTTATAAAATTTTCAGCATCAATGAATGCTATCCAATGTTTGGCGGCTTTTGTGCTTTAGAGATTTGAAATACGAGGGAGTTAATCCGGTAATTTTTTTAAATTGGTTTGATAGATGTTGAACTGAACTATAACCAAGACGATACGATATTTCACTAAGTGTTAATTCGTTGTAAACAATTAGCTCTTTTACTTTTTCTATTTTCAAATGGATAATGTATTTCTCAATTGTTGTTCCTTCTAATGAAGAAAATAAAGTGCTTAAATAATGATAATTCAATCCTGTTTGCTGAGCAAGATAATCGGGAAAATTAACATTAATATCTTTTCCCGAATCAACAGTTTTAATCATATCAATAATTAAGATTTTTACTTTTTCGATAGTCTTTGCATTTTTATTATCTAAAAGTTCAAATCCATTGGTAACTAAAACATCATTGATCTTTTTCATATCCAACTTAACTTCATCATTAATTACCTCAACTTCACCGAGTTGAATATTTTTAATCACAAGTCCAAGTTTTTCAAATTCATCACGCACAACTTTAATACAGCGATTGCAGACCATATTTTTTATGTAGATATTTTTTGTTTCTTGATTTTGCATATAAAATTGAAATTTATTTTAGAGCTTTTATATTTTTACAAAAATTTTGTTTGCTTACTAAAATATAATCAATGATTTGCTTACTAATAAAGTGGAATAAAATAGAAATTATCTGGTTTTATCAGGCGGGATGATCAATTATTTTTTTATAAATAGAGTTCGTGGAAAGTGTTTTTTAACATCCTTAGTTTTTTTGTTTACTGGAGCAGGATTAAAAACCTGGAATCTCTGATGCGCGTTTTCATTTAATTTTACTTCTTCCTTTTTAATTGATTTAGTGGATTGAATTGTATTAAATGATTCCGAATCATCATTAATTTTAGTAACGATTTCATCGCGGGAATTATTTTTATTTTTTTTGGTCGTTTTATACCCTAAGTAGGAAACAAAGAAAATAATAATAATAAGTAAAACAAAACCAATTAAAACCAGTTGAACAATTTCTATAAGCTGCAAATTTTCTCTCCTAAATCACTTTCTCTAGAACAATCTTTATACCAACAAAATTAATAATAATTTGGTTAAATGTTGTGTTTAAGAAGGAATTTTATAATAAATGTATTTCAAAGTGAGAATAAAAACCAGCCATGAAGCATTATGAAAGAAGAACAATTTCTAATTTATTATAAAATAAGAAGTTAGGATTGATTTTACCATAAATGTTTAATATTTTTCGCCTCCCAAAATAATAGTTAACTTAAATAAATTAAGGTGAATATATGACTAAAGCAGATATTGTGGATAAAGTTGCAGCAGGCACTGGACTTACTAAGCTTGAGACTGAAGCAATTATTGAAGGATTCTTTTCCACAGTAATTGATGCTTTAAAGAACGGTCATGGAATAGAAATCAGAGGTTTTGGTAGTTATAAGGTAAAAAAGAAAAATGCCAGGAATGCTCGTAATCCTAAAACAGGTGTTAAAGTTTTTGTTGATGAACATTATGTTCCTACATTTAAATTCTCAAAAGAGTTTAAAGATATTGTAAATGTTGGTATGAAAGAAAAAAGGAAAGAATCCTAATGCCAAATCAAAAGTTTTGTTCAGAGTGTGGCTATAAGTTTGAGAAAGACTATAATTATTGTCCTGAGTGCGGCGCAAAAGTATCAGGCAAGAATTCCACAAAAACAAAAAAGGTAAACAAAACATCCAGTCAAAATGAAAATCAGGATTCAAAAAATTTAAATCCTAAAGTAATTTATGGGATATTAATTGCTGGAATAGTTATAGCTGCGATAATAATATTATCTTCTGGTGTGATGAACTCTACATCAGTTACAACAATGCCAGTCAATCAAATGCAAAAGCAAACAAATAATTCATCCGGTGTTAATCTTGATAATATGCAAGCAATAAATGATCTTGAAGAAAAGATAAAACAAAACCCGAATGATTATAAAAGTATTCTTGAACTTGCACATCTAAAAAATGACTCCGGGCTTTTTGAAGCAGCAATACAAAACTATAAAACATATTTGGCAAAAAATCCTGGCGATGCAGATGCACGAGTTGATATGGGTGTCTGTTATTTTAATCTTAAAGACTATCCAAATGCTATAAAGGAAATGGAAACTGCTCTAAAGTATAATCCAAATCATCAAATAGCACAACTGAATTTGGGAGTGGTAAACCTGGCAGCAGGAAACATTGAAAAATCAAAGGAATGGTTACAGAAAGCTTATAACAATAATCCAACAAATGAAGTTGGACAAAAAGCAGAACAATTATTGAAAAATCATTAGTAATAATTCTTAAAGGAGAAGAAGCAAATGCCATGTGGTAAAAAAAGAAAACGTCATAAAATGTCAACCCATAAACGGAAAAAAAGATTAAGAAAGAATAGACATAAAAAGAAATTGAGATAGTCTTCCTTTTTAATTTGTAAATAATTGGCGAGGAGACCTTTCTTCGCCTTTCTATTTTATGATAGAGAGTTAAAATCTTTAAGCCAACTTAGCTCAGCTGGTAGAGCAACTCATTCGTAATGAGTAGGTCGCCG
>DAIRCT010000084.1:0-12812 GCA_036796535.1 Ignavibacteriaceae bacterium | reverse complement strand
TAAAATCAATAAATCACGTGCACAAAGGGATTCCCCGTAGGGACAGGTGTGCAATGCATTATAATACGTAGCGCGAGAATCCCTTCTCGCGATTTAAAGCAATATCACACGAAAGGATTCCTGTGGCTACGAAAAAAACAGTGGCATAAAAAAGTCCACCGCAAAGGAGTGCCCCACGTAATAGGCGTGCCATATTATAACATTATGTTGTAGTAATTAAGTATGTGCATAACAAAAATTATTTAGTTATTTTCGTCCGGTCAATCATTAAAAAAATAGAAAAGAAATGTTAGGTTTCGTTAAAACAGAAGAAAAATTTAAAGACAATAATCAAGTTGATTTCCGCAAGGAGAAACAGCGAAGAGAAAAAATCTTTAATATCGTATTCGGAGTGTTAAGTTTTGCATTGCTCAATTTAATCCTTTATCTAATTACCAGAGCATAGTTCTAATCTTCATCCATTCTTATCAAAAAAAATTATGCAAAAAAATAATGTGTACATAGAAACTTATGGCTGTCAGATGAATGTTGCCGATACAGAAATTGTGTTGGGCATTTTAAAAAAGCAGGGATATGATGTTACGGATAAACCTGAGAATGCAGATGTGATCTTACTTAACACTTGCAGCATACGTGATAACGCCGAGCAAAGAATCTACGGCAGACTCGGCAACCTGAAAACGCTTAAATACAATAAGCCCGGACTTGTACTTGGAATACTTGGCTGCATGGCTGAAAGATTACGTAAAGATCTTATCGAAGAAAAAAAAGTTGTTGATCTTGTTGTTGGACCCGATGAGTACAGAAGATTACCGGAATATATTGATATAGCTTTTAACGGTGATAAAGGAATCGGAGTTAAGCTTTCCCGCACGGAAACTTATGATGATATTGAGCCGCATCGTGAAGATGGACTTTCTGCGTGGATTTCTGTTATGCGCGGCTGCGATAAGTTTTGTACTTTTTGCGTTGTGCCTTTCACTCGTGGCAGAGAAAGAAGCCGTTCACTTCAATCAATAATTTCGGAGTTAGAAAATCTTTCTCATCGCGGATTTAAAGATGTTACTTTGCTCGGGCAAAATGTAAATTCATATATTGATGAAGGTTCTGATAAAGGCGGAGATTTTGCAGATCTGCTTGCAGCCGCCGCAAAGGTTGATAGATCAATGCGAATAAGGTTTACTACTTCTCATCCGCAGGATTTATCCGATAAACTTTTATACACAATTTCAGAGAATCCAAATCTTTGTAATTATATTCATTTGCCTGTTCAATCAGGTTCAAACAGAATTCTCGAGCTTATGAACAGAACTTACACAGTTGAGCATTATCTTAACCTGATTGAAAAAGCAAAGAAGATAATTCCCGGCGTAAGTTTTTCTACAGATATAATTTCCGGATTTCCAACAGAAACCTGGGAAGATCATCTTGCAACTCTGGAAGTTATGAAGCAGGTAAGATATGATGGTGCTTATATGTTCAAATATTCTCCACGCGAAGGAACAAAAGCATTTAAAATGAATGATGATGTTTCTGAAGAGATAAAGACCAAACGCCTGCAGGAGATAATTGATTTGCAGCAGCAGATATCGTATGAGAAAAATCAGGAACTTATTGGTAAAGATGAAATAATTTTGGTTGAAGGATTAAGTAAAAAGTCAGATGATTTTATTGCCGGCAGAACGGACAGCAACAAAGTTGTTATCGTTGCTGTAAATGATAAGATAAAAATTGGTGATTATGTTAAAGTTAATATCACTAAAGCAACATCAGGAACTTTGTTTGGTGATTACATCTCGCATATTGAAATTTTAAAAGAGGGTATTGAGGTAGGTGTTTAGATTTTAAACAACAAAAGAAACAGAATTCTTTCTACATTCGAAATGACGAATGCTAGTCATTTTGAGTGTTAATAAATAATATCAATACCAGACTAAAATTATTTATTTATCCTCTACGAGGATATTATATTTGCCGGGTTTATTTGTCCTACTACACTACAATAATTAAACATCTACGATGTTTTTAGACCTCGTAGAGGTCAAATTATTGTAGAAAAAAATTACAAAGGAAAAAGGTTTCTCTCTACATTCGAAATGACGAATGCTAGTCATTTCGAGGAGTCCTCGACGAGAAATCTTAACCCTCGAATTGATCACTTAAATCTTTCCATTCAGGATTCATTGATTCCACGAGATTATTTTTCTTTTCTCTCCGCCATTTTTTAATTTCTTTTTCTCTTCTGATAGCCTCATTTATGTCAAAAAATAATTCAAAATAAACTAGTTTGTTACAATTATATTTCTTGCTGAATCCATCAATCAATTTAATTTTATGTTCGAATAGTCTTCTTTTAAGGTTATTGGTAACTCCAATATACATTACTGTATTGTCCCAATTAGTCAGAATGTATATGTAATAATTTCGATTCATCATTTTCATCAATTTAAATTACAGATTTCTCTCTTCGTTCGAAATGACATTATGGTGATTTTGTTAATAAATAATATCAACACCAGATAGAAAATTCGTAATGATAAGTTCCAAATAAAAACCCATTTTTACCTCTGCTATTATTTCAATTCTTTCTTATCTTTGAATAAACAGATAAGAGAATTTTATTAAACAATGAAAACAACATTTAAGTTTTTGATTTTATCTTTTCTAATCGCTCCTGTTTTTATTAATGCACAGGAAGTCGATATCATTCCATATCTTAAACAAATCGAGCAAGGTAAAGCCGGAGAAGTAAAAACAAAATTATCTGAACTGAAACAAGATTATCCTAACAGTTCAAATGTTTTATTTCTTGAAGGAGTGCTTACTGAAAATGCGCAGGATGCTGTAGTTATTTATCAGAAAATTGTGGATAAGTATCCCAAAAGCGCTTACGCCGATGCAGCCCTTTATAGAATTTACTCTTATTATTTTGCACTCGGGCTTTATAATACCGCGGATAAAAATTTTGAAAAGTTAAAAAAAGATTATCCGGAATCTCCATACATCAAAATGGCATCAATGAATGTAACCACAGAAGAAAACACTACACCGCCAGTTAAAACAGTTGATCAGAAAGATGAAACGGTTTATAAATACACAGTGCAGGCAGGTGCGTTTACAAATAAAGATAACGCAGTTACTTTGCAAAAGGAATTCGTTAATGCAGGATTGAAATCTTTTATTAAAGAAAAAAATGTTGGCGGTACGATTTTTAATGTTGTATATGTCGGGCAGTTTGTAGGAAAAAATGAAGCTGAAGATTTTAAAGCTATAGCTAATTCGCAGTTCAATATTTCCGGAAGAGTTGTTGAGATTGAAAAGTGAAAATAAATTTTATTGGAACCGGCTCCGGTAAAACTTCTTTAAAGCGTCATCATTCATCATTTTTAATCTCATCTGATAATCATGATCTTTTAGTGGATTGTGGTGATGGAGTTTCAGCCGCGCTGCTAAAACAAAATATTTCATATCTTAATATTGACTCAATATTAATTTCTCATCTGCACGCAGATCATTATTCAGGGCTTGCTTCGCTTATCACTCAAATGAAATTGCTGAATAGGACAGAACCACTTTCAATTTATATTCATAAGTCGTTAACTGATTTTATCAAAGATTATCTTTTTAACTCATATCTTTTTTTTGAGAGAATGGATTTTGAGTTGAAGATAATTCCAATAGAGACTGAAATGGAAATCCGGCTCAGCGAATCATTTTATTTTTCGGCTAAAATAAATTCGCACTTAGAAAAGTATAGTATAAATGATTTTACCGGCAAGTTAAGTTTTGTATCGCTTAGTTTTCTTTTTAAAGAGAAAACCAGATCAGTTATTTACACCGGTGATATTGGATCGGCAAAGGACCTGTATCTTTTTAAGGATAAGGTTAATTGGTTTATTACAGAAGTATCCCACATCGATCTGAACGAGCTTTTGATTCTACAAAAAGAAAACAATGCTGAAAAGATATTATTAACCCACATTGATGATGAATCAGAAGAGGCGATCCAAAAATTCATAAATTCTCTTTCAGATGATAAGAAATCAAGCTTTATTACCACTCAAGATGGATTTATCATACAGCACAATTCCTGATTTATCTCTTTAATTGAACCTGCGTTTATGTTATATTTGTCACACAAATTTTACAATATGGCAGATAACTATTTCAAATTTAAATGACACGCGAAGAATTTAAAATCAAACAGGGAATTATTGGCAAATCAAAAGAGATTAATGATTTGGTTGATATTATAATGCAAGTTGCCCAATCAGATATTTCTGTTTTGATTTATGGTGAAAGTGGAGTTGGCAAAGAAGTATTTGCAAAAGCTATTCACGAATATAGCAACCGATCATCAAAACCAATGGTAAGTGTAAACTGCGGAGCTATACCTGAAGGTATTATTGAAAGCGAGTTGTTTGGACATAAAAAAGGTTCATTTACTGGCGCTGTTGATTCCCGAAAAGGATATTTTGAAATTGCTGATAAAAGCACATTGTTTTTGGATGAGATTGGCGAGTTACCTCTTACAACGCAAGTTAAATTACTGCGAGCTTTAGAGACTAAAGAGTTTATGAAACTTGGTGCGGAAACAGTTACCAGAGTTGATGTAAGAATTATTGCCGCTACCAACAAGGATTTACAAAAAGAAGTTGATTCAAAAAGATTTAGAGAAGATTTATACTTTAGATTGAAAGCTGTTACGTTAACTATTCCACCGCTAAGAAAAAGAAAAGCCGATATTGAAGAACTGACAAAGTATTTTGTAAAAGGATATTGTGAAGCAAATAAAATTCCCGTTCCTGAAATTACAGAAGGTGCTTTGGAAATACTTAGAAACTATAGTTGGCCAGGGAATATTCGCGAACTAAAAAACACCGTTGAAACCGCATTGGCATTAAACAGAGGTAAAAATTTAACTGAAGAAATGTTTTCAGATCTAACTTCAGAATATGTGGATTTTGAAGAACAAAGGAACCTGCCGGTTTTTTTACGTAAATCTTCTGAGGATGCCGACAGAGAATTGATGTACCGCGCTTTATTTGAATTAAAAAAAGATATTATGGAAATAAAAGATTTGATTGTTCATCAGTACCATAATCCGGATTTGCAAAATTCTGGTAACAATGATGATATTTTATCGATAAGAGAATTAGAGAAAGAAGCAATCAAAAAAGCGTTGGATAAAACAAAAGGTAGTAAACGAAAAGCAGCAAAACTGTTAAATATCAGCGAAAGAACATTATATAGAAAATTAAAAGAATATGATCTTGTGGAATCTTAAAAAAAATAAAATCATCTTATTTACAGTATTAAATATATTGTTTGTAGTTTTAACAGCAATTAATTTTACTTCGTGTTGTGGATATTCTTTTACCGGAGCTTCAGTTCCGGCGCATTTAAAGACAATAGCAATTCCTATTGCAGATGATCGAAGTGGTTCTGGTGAGCCCGGTTTACGGGAATCACTCACACAAAAATTAATTCAGAAATTTATAGATGATAATACTTTGCAGGTTGCAGAGCGGACTAATGCAAATGCAATACTTGAATGCACAATTATTTCACTTAATGATGCACCGGCGATAGTCTCTGCTGGTGAAGATATAAATTCCAGAAGAGTTACTATTGGAGTTAAGGTTTTATATCGTGATCTTGTAGAAAGAAAAACAATTTTTGATAAA
Organism: Ignavibacteriaceae bacterium; assembly: GCA_036796535.1. GTDB lineage: Bacteria > Bacteroidota > Ignavibacteria > Ignavibacteriales > Ignavibacteriaceae > IGN3. Next base: position 7,125 of record DAIRCT010000084.1, on the reverse strand, counting down.
ACTTTTACTAATTATAGCGATTATTCTTCTTCAAGCCCAGTGCAAGGAAGAATTGACGCCATAAAGTTAGCATTAGATAAAATTAGCGAAGATATATTATTAGACACCGTATCAGGTTGGTAAATAGAAAGGACGAATAAATAAAATGGATCAAATAGTATTAATAGGATATTTTCTTTCACTCTCAATCCTATTCATATTTGGATTGCATGGATTTGTGATGATTTATTATCACAGAAAATACGGGCATAATATTCCCGTAGCTAAAAAACATTTTGATGTAGATCCCATGGTTACAATACAGCTTCCACTTTATAATGAAATGTATGTGGTTGAGCGATTAATAAACGCAATTTGTGAAATAGATTATCCAAAAGATAAAATGGAAATCCAGGTTCTTGATGATTCAACTGATGAAACAACATCTATTGTTGCAAATATTGTTCAACAGAAAAAAGCACTTGGATTTGATATTTCCCATATCAGAAGAGGAACAAGAGAAGGATTTAAAGCCGGCGCACTTAAGGAGGGAATGAAAATTGCCAAAGGTGAGTTCATTGCAATTTTTGATGCCGACTTTATACCACATAAAGAATTTTTAAAGAAAACTCTTTCCTTTTTTAATGATGATAAAGTTGGAATGGTGCAAACCAGATGGGAACATCTTAACGGCGATTATTCGATTATTACAAAAGCACAGGCATTAGCGCTCGATGGACATTTTGTGATTGAGCAATCTGTTAGAAATAAATCCGGATTCTTTATAAACTTTAACGGTACCGGAGGAATCTGGAGAAAAAAATGTATTGAAGAAGCAGGCAACTGGCATGCAGATACACTTACTGAAGATCTTGATTTAAGCTATCGCGCTCAATTAATTGGCTGGAGATTTGTGTTCTTAAAAGATTTCACTTCACCAGCAGAACTTCCCTCAGAGATTAATGCATTAAAATCTCAGCAATTCAGGTGGACAAAAGGCGCTGTTGAAACCGCTAAAAAAATTCTTCCGCTTGTCTGGAAATCAAAAGTGCCGTTAAGAGTTAAGCTTCAATCAACTTTTCACTTAACCAACAATTTAGTATTTCCATTTATTTTGCTTGCGGCAATTTTAAATGTTCCGCTTATATTTGTAAAGAACAGCGGATCGCACGAGGCGTACTTTGCGATTATGTCTTTGTTTGTGCTTGCGTTTATCAGCTCATTTTTATTTTATCTTTATTCACAAAAAGATATCAGAACTGATTGGCGGAAAAAGATTGTACTTTTCCCATTGTTTATGGCTGGCAGTATGGGACTAGCGGTTAATAATTCCCGCGCAGTTTTTGAAGGTCTGATGAACAGAAAAAGTGAGTTTGTGCGCACGCCAAAATTTAAGCAGGAAAGTGAAAAAGATTCCTGGGTTGGTAATAAATATTTAAACAGAAAACTTGGTTTTTCTGTAATTGTAGAAGCCATACTTGCTGTTTATTGTTTTATCGGTGTGCTTTCTTCAATTTATTTCCTTGAGCTTGCGTCGATCCCGTTTCAGATGTTGTTTTTCCTTGGATTTTCTTTTATTGCATATACCTCAATTAAACATGCATATTCTAAGTAAAAACGATGAACGGTTCGCTTGAAGCTTTAAATCAGAAGATAAGTTTAATTTACGAGTACAATAATAAATCCCCGCTGTTTGCAAGATTAGCGGGGATTGAAATTGAAAAAAACAATCTTGATAGCGCAATAGATATTTTAACTGAGGGTTTAAAAAATTATCCGGAGTTTTCCGTCGCATATTTTCTTTTAGGAAAAATACATACTCTCAAAGGAAACTATTCCCAAGCATTATCATTTATAAAAAAAGGCAGCGAGCTAATTCATTCACCCAAATCTTTCGATTACTATTTTAACGAAATTGATGAAATAAAAAAGCAGCGTTCGTTTTTTAATATTTCCAGATGGGCGGAATATGGAAACGATAATAATCCCGCCAATCCTGATACCACTCAATCAAAAAATTATCGTACTACTACTGATGAAACTACAGAAGAAACCCTGGCAAAGTTGACAAAAGAACTTGAAGGTGCATCTCAATCAATAAAAGAAGCTAGAGAAAAGATCGAAGAAAACAGATTGAAAGAAAATCTAAGCAGCGATTTAATTGCGTCTGAAACACTTGCAAAAATTTACACTAACCAAAACGAAATTCAAGCAGCAATATCAGTTTATAAAAAGTTGATAATGAAAAATCCGGAAAAGGAAATTTATTTCAATTCAAAGATTGAAGAATTAAAATCATTGCTAAAAAATAACTGATCAAAAAATTTACCTGCTCATTATTTTATATCATTTGTCCTATGATTGATACACACTTTAACTCCGTATTGCCAAGAAAGTTCTATACTCGACCTGTTCTTACAGTGGCAGAGGAGTTGCTTGGTAAGATGCTCGTAAAGAACGAAGGGAAAAATTTGCTTGCAGGTAGAATAGTTGAAGTTGAAGCTTATGACGGAAAAATTGATGAAGCTTCTCATTCATTTAAAGGCATAACAAAACGTAATGAAGTGATGTTTAATGAAGGTGGTTATTTGTATGTTTATTTTACTTACGGTGCACACTTTTGCTGCAATGTTGTTGCCGGCAAAAAAAATTATGGTGCTGCGGTTTTAATAAGAGCAGTTGAACCTGTAACTGGAATTGATGTTATGATAAAAAGGAGATTCGGTAGAAAATTAAAAAATGATAATGAGATTTTTAATTTAACCAGTGGTCCCGGTAAAGTTTGTAAAGCTTTTGGTATAAATCGTGAGCATTCAGGAATTGATTTAACCGATAATTTTATTTTTATAATGAATGAACCAAAAATTAATAAAAGCAAAATGGGTGTTTCCAAAAGAGTTGGAATCTCAAAATCAGTTGATTTGCCTTGGCGGTTTTTTGAAAAAGGAAATCCATTTTTATCAAGATGAGTAGTGAAGTAAAAAATATTTTAATTGTTCGTACTGATCGCATTGGTGATGTGGTTTTGTCTATGCCAATGGCGGGTTTAATCAAAGAACATTATCCTGATTGTAAAGTAACTTTTTTAGTGCGTGATTATACAAAGGATATTTTATCTAATCATCCATCTATTGATAAAGTATTAATCTTAAAAGAAAAAAATGGTAGAGTAAATTTCTTTGATAACATTAATAATATTTCATCAGATAATTTTGACGCTTGTCTTGTTGTTAATCCGACACTTGCCGTTGCTTTAATTTTATTTTTTAGCGGAATTAGAAAAAGAGTAGGCACAGGTTATCGCTGGTATTCATTTTTATTCAATCAAAAAGTTTTTGAACACAGAAAATATGCAAAGAAACATGAGCTTGAATTTAATGTTAACATACTGCAAAAAATTGGAATCAATGAAACGATAGATCAAAAAAATGTTAAATATAATTTGAATGTTAATGAAAATGCATTAAAAGAAGTTGAAGAAATTTTATTAAATGAAAAGATAAATACTAATAAACAATTTATAATCGTTCATCCCGGCAGCGGCGGAAGTTCAATTGATTTACCTGTTCATAAGTTTATTGAGCTTGTAAAAAATCTTTCGCAAGATGATTATCAGATAATTATAACCGGGAATAAAAACGAAATTGATATTTGTAATAAGCTCGTTTTATCTGAGAGAGTTAAAAATTTAGCAGGTAGATTTAATCTTGCTCAGCTAATTGCTTTAATCAGTAAATCAATTTTGTTTATTTCAAACTCAACCGGACCCATACATATTGCAGCGGCATTGGGAAAATTTACAGTGGGATTTTATCCCAAAATTATTTCATGCTCAAAAGAACGATGGGCACCTTATACAGAAAAAAAATTAATTTATGTTCCTCAAATTGACTGTTCAAACTGTGACAGGAAAAAATGTGAACAGCTAAATTGTATGGAGAGCATAAATATAGATGTAGTTTACTCAGATATAAAAAAGACCTTGACTCAAATAAAAGAAATGGAGTGATAATGAAATCCCGATTAAAGATGAAAACGATAATTACTTTATTATTTGCAATATCATTTTTGCATTTAAATACTTACGCACAAAAAGATGATTTCAGAGTTCAAAAAAATACCGCATTTAAAGTTGGTGAAAAGCTAACCTTTGATGTGAAATATGGATTTGTTACAGCAGGAATAGCAACTTTTGAAATCCCAAAGATTAAAAAAATATCCGGTCGGGATGCATACCACGTTGTCTTTGAAGTTAATACCGTTCCGAGTTTTGATATGTTTTATAAAGTACGTGATCGTTATGAAACTTATATTGATGTTGAAGGAATATTTCCCTGGAGATTTGAACAGCATATTCGTGAAGGGAAATACTCGCGGGATTTTTCTGCCTTCTTTGATCAAAGAAAAGGGAAAGCAAAAACCAGCGAAGGTGAATTTGATATCCCGAAATATGTAAATGATATTGTCTCAGCATTTTTCTATGCACGTACACTTGATTATTCAAATTTAAAAGTTGGTGATAAAATTCCATTAAAGAATTTTTATAAAAATAAAGTTTATGATTTAGATGTTGTTTATCATGGCAAAGAAACAATTGAAGTAGAAGCAGGAAAATTTGATTGTATAATAGTTGAGCCGTTAGTTCAGGAAGGCGGCTTATTTAAAAGTGAGGGAAGCATTATGATTTGGCTGTCAAACGATGAAGCAAGAATACCTGTGCGGGTAAAAACAAAAGTTGTAGTCGGCGCTATTGATGCGGATTTAACTGCTTATGAGGGATTAGCCGGCAAATTAACTTCAAAACGGAAATAAATAGATATAGCGTACTCCGCCGCTGATCCTTTCGTGCGTTTGTTTTGTAAGTTAACTTTTGCAGAAGTCTCTAAAATGATAATTTTCTGTTTTAAGCCGGGATGGTAGTTTTTAGACAACGACATAAAACATCAATTCTTTAAATTTGAGAGTCTCTCCTTATATCACTAATTTTCAATATAATTATTCAACTCATATTTAAGTAAAATGCAAGAAGATAAAGTACCAATACCTGAAGAGACTGAACATCAATCAAATAATGAGGATGGCAAAATTCCATTCGATCCTGATAATGATGTACATCCGTTAATTTCTCCAATAGGCGCAGCATTTATTGGATTGATTGGCGGATTTTTTCTTTATCAAATCATAGGGGCGTTATTAACAGTTTTGATTTTTGGTCTTGATCTTGAATCAATACCTGCCAACTCTATGCGTTTAATGACTATGGCAGGACAAATCCTCTTCATTCTTTTACCTGCACTGATATTTGCCAAATGGATTTACATCGATACAGGAAAAATTATTCGAATACGAAAACCGGAATGGAAAGAATTAGGTCTTTTTACGGTTGGCATTATAATCCTTACACCGCTGCTTCAGAGTTTTTTATTCATACAAAATTATTTTTTAGAAGTATGGGCGCAAAACTCGCAGTTTATCAATTCTGCTAAAAGTTTTTTTGATACATTAAATAAAATGGTAGAAAAAACTTATGGTAATCTGCTTTCAGCATCAAACATTTTTGAATTACTTTTAGTAATACTTGTTGTTGCTGTTGTTCCTGCAATTTCTGAGGAGGCAATGTTCAGAGGATTTATTCAGAGAAGTTTTGAGTTGAAGCTTAAACCTTATCTGGCAATATTTTTAACGGCAATGTTTTTTAGTGCATATCATTTTAATCCTTATGGATTTATTCCACTATTTATACTTGGTGCTTATTTTGGTTTTACTGCATATATGAGCAGATCATTAGTTATACCGGTAATTCTTCATTTCCTAAATAACTTTTCTGCAATTTTGCTTTATCATATATTAGGTAGTGATGAACTGATTAAATCAGATGCGGCAATAAAAGGAGAAGAGCTTTCATCTTATTTAATGATGCTGGTTGTTTTAACATTACTTTTTGTTTTGCTAATTGCAGTTATAAATAAATATTATTCATCTAGAATCATAACACAGGAGGAATAACCATGCCAGTATGTCCAAATTGCAGATATGAATACGAAGAAGGGATAAAGGTTTGCCCCGATTGCGGTACGCCTTTAGTTGATAATCTTGTAGAAGACGAATGGATTGTAGTTTATACGTCTGATAAAGATTATGAGATACAGATGCTTAAAGATGAATTAGAAAGTGCCGGAATTACTGCAAACATCTTATCACAAAAAGATCATAATTTCCCCGTTACAGGTGATCTTGCTGTGATAAAACTTTTGGTACCGAGTGAAGATGCAACAGCAGCCGCCAAATTTATTGATGACTTTAAAAAAGCAGAAAATAACGAAGAAGAATAATGTCATTAGGTAATACTGCTGTAAGAGTAATTGTTGCTGTAATTGCAATACCTGCGCTTGTATTGTTATCATATTTAGGCGGAGTTTATTTTTTAAGCTTTGTACTCATCATTGCAGGATTATCTTTTTATGAATTTGCTGTGATGGCAAAAGCTAAAGGTGCAAATGTAAATATTAATTTGGCAATTATCGGTTTGATATTTTTCATTCTTAATAGTTACAGATTTTTCTTTAACAGTTTTCACTTTCTGATAGCATTCTTTGTTATCCTTTTGATATTTGAACTCTTTCGTAATAATGGATCAGCGATTTTAAATCTTGGTGCAACATTGCTGGGTTTAATTTATCTCGGAATTTTTGGAAGCACACTCATTGGTATAAGAGAGTTTTATCCAAACATAGATAATTTATATTCGCACGGAGGATATTTAATCATCTCAATCTTTGCAACAATTTGGATTTGTGATTCCGCTGCATTCTTTGGTGGAACCGCATTGGGCAAGCACAAATTATTTCCGCGTGTTAGTCCAAAGAAAAGCTGGGAAGGTGCAATTTTTGGATTTGTATTTGCAATCCTTGCTATGATTTTAGCCAAGTATCTTGTGCTTGATTTTTTATCGCTTAAAGATTCTTTAGTAATTGGATTTATAGTCGGAACGTTTGGACAGCTAGGAGATTTAGTGGAATCATTACTTAAAAGAGATGCAGGTGTAAAAGATTCATCAAACTTAATTCCGGGTCACGGCGGAATTTTTGACCGCTTCGACTCATTACTTTTTTCATCTCCGATAATTTATTTGTACTTAACTTATTT
>DAIRCT010000083.1:0-12959 GCA_036796535.1 Ignavibacteriaceae bacterium | reverse complement strand
ATAAAGGTTCAAAACACTCAAGTAAATAGTCGAATTCGACTATTTTTAAAATAAAAGTTGCGAAAATAGATTAAAATTATTTGCCAGCGGGCAAATGATTGAAATTTTATCAAACTTTATTTCTTTTTTTATCATTTAAACGATTCTTACCAATTAAAACTTTTTAGTATGCTTATAATTATTAACCACTACTTAATCTGGATAAAATGCCTTTATTCCTGATTTTCGTTTAAGACTAAAATTTTAACCTAATTATACGCATTTTATCACGGTAAATCTTTTGTAAATAACTTATATTTGTCCCCACTTATAAAGTTCTATATGAATATTAAAGAATTATTAAAAAAATACAGTAAACCGGAAAATTTTATTAACCGAGACCTGAGCTGGGTTGAGTTTAATAAACGTGTGTTAGAAGAAGCGCTTAATCCGGAATTACCTTTGCTCGAAAGGGTAAAATTCATCTCAATTTTTTCTTCAAACCTGGATGAATTTTATATGATTCGTGTTGCCGGACTGAAAGAACAAATTGCTGCTAATGTTTCAGAGCCATCAATTGATGGATTGACACCTATTGAACAATTAAAAAAAGTTGAGAGATCACTTAAACCTCTTTTAAAAACTCTTGATAGATATTGGATGGATGAAATTGTTCCTGAATTAAATAGAAATAATATTCATCTATATTCAATAGAAGATTTAAATGATCAGCAGAGAGAAGCACTTACTAATTATTTTATCAAAGAGATTTTCCCTGTTTTAACTCCGCTGGCTTTTGATCCCGGAAGACCATTCCCATATATTTCTAATTTGAGTTTAAGTCTTGCTATTCTCATCAGAAAACCAAACGGTGAAAATCATTTTGCACGTGTAAAAGTTCCAAGTATTTTACCAAGATTGCTTCAGATAGATCAAATAATTCAACCTAATAAATCAGTAGCAACTAATGGTAATTTTTCGGCAAGTTTTATCTGGCTGGGAGATTTGATAAAAGCTAATCTTCAATTCTTATTTCCAGGAATGGAAATTGTTGAAGCACACAGATTTAGAATTACCCGTGATACTGATATTGAACTTCAGGAAGATGAAGCCGATGATTTGTTAAGAGTGATTGAAGAAAATATTAAGCAGCGAAGATTTGGAAACGTTGTTAGATTAGAAGTTGGTCATCCTATGCCAGAATTTATGCTGGAAACTTTAGTTGAAAATCTTCAGATCACTAAAGATGATGTGCATTTGTCTGATGGACCTTTGGGCTTAAGTGATGTAATGAACTTTTATAAAATTCCTCTTCATCAACTTAAAGAAAAACCATACTACCCCGTTGTGCCTAAAGTTTTTGAAGAAGATGAAGATATCTTTTCAATAATAAAGCAAAAAGATATTCTACTCCATCATCCTTATCATTCTTTTACACCTGTAATTGATTTTATTAAAAAAGCAGCAATGGATCCCGATGTACTTGCAATCAAGCAAACATTATACAGAGTGGGAACTGATTCCCCCATTGTCAGATGCTTGATTGAAGCTGCTGAAATGGGCAAACAAGTTGCTGTGCTGGTGGAATTGAAAGCAAGATTTGATGAACAAAATAATATTTATTGGGCTCGTGAACTTGAAAAAGTAGGGGTGCACGTGGTTTATGGATTGGTTGGATTAAAAACACATGCAAAGATGACTTTAGTTGTGCGCAAGGAATTTGATGGTGTAAAAAGATACGTTCATCTTTCAACCGGGAATTATAATGCCACAACCGCAAAGCTTTATACTGATCTTGGATTATTTACTTCTGATCCGGATATCTGCAGCGATGTATCTGATATATTTAATTATCTAACCGGTTATTCAAAACAAAAAGAGTATAAAAAACTGTTTGTCTCTCCGATAAATATGAGAGAAAAATTTGTAGAATTGATAAATCGTGAAATTGAGAATGCACTTGCCGGTAAAGAAGCTAAAATTATTATGAAACTCAATTCACTTGTCGATCCTGCTATCATCGCAGCGCTTTATGAAGCTTCAAATTCTGGTGTTGAAATAAAATTAATTGTCAGAGGCGTTTGCAGTTTAATTCCTGGCGTTGCGGGTCTTAGTGAAAACATTGAAGTTAGAAGTATTGTTGGAAGATTTCTTGAACACAGCCGCTTATTCTACTTTTTTAATGATGGGAAAGAAGATATTTATTTAAGCAGTGCGGATATGATGCAGCGTAACTTAGATAGACGAGTTGAGATTGCATTCCCCATTGAGAATTTAAAATTAAAAGATCAACTAATGCGTACTTTAATAAAAGTTTCGTTAAAAGATAATGTTAAAGCAAGAATTTTGCAGCCAGATGGCTCGTATAAATTTGCAGAAGTTATAGAAGGAACAAAAAAAATTAATAGTCAGGAGTGGCTTATGAATCATACAATCAAAGCTCTTGGCAGCACAATTCAAAAATCATTTGAGAAATAAAAACAATAAAAATAATCTTATAAATTTTCATAAAGTATTTTGAAAAGAATCGAGGGAAATTAAATGTTCGAAGTTACAAAAAGTGGTATTATAAGCTCATTAAAAAATATCAATAACAAAAAACTTGATACAAATCTGCTTACACTAAATTCCATAAAGAAGTTTGAGTTAAATAATAACAACCTGGATTTAGAAATTGCAATAAATACCAAAGATGTTAGCGAGATAAAACAAATAGTTGAAGCACAGTTAAAAAAAGATTTTAATAATCTCCAAAATATTAATCTAACCATTACAACAAAATCAGCATCAATATCAACTCATAAAGATGCAAAAAAAGATGCAATTATGCCCGGCGTAAAAAACACAATAGCTGTTGCAAGTGGAAAAGGTGGTGTTGGTAAAAGCACAGTAGCAGTAAATCTGGCTGTTGCTTTGGCAAAAGATGGTGCCCGCGTTGGATTGATTGATGCAGATATTTACGGACCAAGCATTCCGTTAATGCTTGGCTCAACAGAAAAACCAAAAGTATATCAGGATGGAAACTCAGTAAAAATTATCCCGCTTGAAAATTATGATGTAAAATTTATATCAATTGGTTCTTTGGTTGATGATAAAGCACCTGTTATCTGGCGTGGTCCCATGGCAAGCGGTGCAATAAAACAATTTATGACCGATGTTGATTGGGGTGAACTTGATTATTTGATTTTTGATTTGCCTCCGGGAACCGGGGATATTCAACTAACGCTAGTTCAAACAATCCCATTAACCGGTGCTGTAATCGTAACAACTCCGCAGGAAGTTTCTTTAATTGATGCAAGAAAAGCTCTTGCAATGTTTACCAGAGTTAATGTTCCTGTTCTTGGAGTAATTGAAAATATGAGTTACTTTATCGCTCCTGATACAGGAAAAAAATATGATATTTTTGGATCTGGCGGAGGTGAAAGAATTTCTAAAGAGCTTAATACGCCATTCCTTGGTGGTATTCCAATCGATCCGAGAATAAGAGAAGGCGGCGATAGCGGTTTGCCGATGGTGTTTGGTATGCCCGATGCAAAAGAAACTAATATCTTGATGGACATATCAAGAAAACTGACAGAACAAGTTAATATCAGAAATTCTGCTCCATCAGAAAAGATTGAAATTTTATTGGGCGATGATGATTAAATTTGCTTTAGAATTTTTTTCAGACGATATTTCTTAATAAATAAAGCCCGATTTTCTCATCGGGCTTACTTTTGATTATGAAAAGCGAAGTTCAAAAAGCATTAAATAGCGTAAGACCATTTCTTCAAGCCGATAACGGCGATGTTGAATTAGTTGAGATTACAAGTGATGGAATTGTCAAAGTTCGACTTACCGGCTCTTGTGCTATTTGCCCTTTATCCATAATGACTTTAAGGGCAGGAATTGAAAGAACAATTATGAAAGAAGTTCCCAGTGTTCGCAGAATAGAAGCCGTGGAATAAAATTTTATGTCTGAACAAACACAAAAAAAATATTCTCGTTATTTTTTATTAATTGCCGCATTAATAATTGCCATTTACTTTGCTTATCTGCTAACTAACATAATTATCATAGTTGCCATTGCAGTTCTGTTGGGATTTATTCTAGCACCTTTTGTAAGAACACTTGAAGGTTGGGGTTTATCAAGAACTCTTTCAACTTTAATAATTTTTGCTGTCTTTGGATTTTTAATTTACCTGGGTTTTTCATTCGTCATCCCAAAATTGTTTTACCAGATGGATGAATTATTAATATCATTAAAAGATTTTTCTTTAAATGAAGAATTATCTTTAGTTGAAAAAAAGATACTGGCGATATTTCCTCTATTCAAGCAGGGCGAGCTAACAGCAAAAGTTCAAACAATTATTTCCACTTCATTTAACGATGCAATAAATAATATAACTCAGTTCCTCAGCGGTTTAATATCAGTTATTGCTGTAATGGTAATCGTTCCCTTCATCGCTTTCTTTTTGCTGAAAGACAGCTCAACAATTCAAAAAGCTCTGATACATATTGTTCCTAATAAATATTTTGAAGCTTCATACTGGATTCTTAAAAGAATCAGTCTTCAACTTGGCAGATTTGTAAGAGGTTGGATTTTTGATGCAACTTTTGTAGGGATGTGTATTGGATTTGGATTTTATTTTATTGGATTACCTAATGCTCTTCCATTAGGAGTAATAGCAGGATTAGGTCACTTGATTCCTTATTTTGGACCCGTAGTTGGAGGCATACCGGCAATAGTCATATCAATTATGCAAACGGGAGATTTGTCCCAGGTTCCGCTTATTGTTTTAATTGTGTTGTTAACATACTCCCTTGATAACGGATTTGTTCAACCTTATGTATTTTCAAAAAGTGTGGATATGCACCCGATAATAATTATTTTATTGATTATAACAGGCAGTGAATTATTAGGAATTATCGGAATGTTATTGGCTGTGCCTTTTGCAACAGTAATAAAAACCACAGCAACTGAAATTTATTTTGCGATTAAGAATTACAAGATTGCAAAGTTATAGCGGTTTTAAATTTCCTCACCAATCTTTTTGATCACATCAATAGAAGAAATTCCTTCAGCTTCAGCACTAAAATTAGTAATGATTCTATGACGTAAAACAGGCAGCATAGCAAATTTTATATCATCCATGTTTGGTGAATATCTTCCCTGAATGATCGCTTTTGTTTTAGCAGCCATAACTAAATATTGCGATGCTCGTGGGCCAGCACCCCAAGTAACCCAGTCCTTAACGTATTTAGGAGATTTACCATTATTTGGTCTTGTCATATTAGAAATCTTAACAGCAAATTCAATTACATTATCAGCAACCGGAACTTTTCTAACAAGATCTTGAAATAAAATTATTTCTTCCGAAGTTAATACTTTGTTCAGGTTAGCTTGATATTCGCTTGTTGTTGTTTGTACAACCTTAACTTCTTCTTCATTTGTTGGATAATCCAACCACAGATTAAACATAAATCTGTCAAGCTGTGCTTCGGGTAAAGGATATGTGCCTTCCTGCTCAATTGGATTTTGTGTGGCAAGTACAAAAAACGGATCGGGTAATTTATGCGTTGTTCCTGCAGCCGTAACTTTGTGCTCCTGCATAGCTTCAAGTAATGCAGATTGTGTTTTGGGTGGAGTTCTGTTTATTTCATCAGCTAAAATAATGTTTGCAAAAATAGGTCCTGATATAAATCTAAAATTTCTCTTTTTTGTAGCAATATCTTCTTCAAGAATTTCAGTCCCTGTTATATCGCTTGGCATAAGATCAGGTGTAAACTGGATTCTGTTAAACTTAAGATCCATTACTTCCGCAAGTGTTTTAATTAACAAAGTTTTAGCTAATCCCGGTACTCCAACCAATAAACAATGCCCTCGTGACAACAAAGAAATTATTAGCTGGTCAATAATTTCATCCTGTCCGATAATAACTTTTGATATTTCAGATTTAACTGATTTTATTTTTTGATTTAACTGCTCAACAAGTTGAACGTCATCAATTCTGGATTTTAATTCACTCACTAAATTACCTGTATTGAAATTTTTAGATTCTTACTTCCCAATAAATTTTACTTTTCAGAGTTTCAATCCACTTTAAATATTCTTTCTGTTTTTTATTCTCATCGGCAAGTTTTTTAATTTCCGTATAATCTTCAGTAAGATCAGCAATATGCTGCGGTATTCTTGATTCCAGCCATACTATATGATATCCATAAGTTCCGGGTCCATATTCTAATCTTTTGGGATAACTAATTTCACCTTGCTTCAATTTACCAACAGCGTCAAGCAAAGATTTATCAAGCTGATTTATATAGTAAGTTCCAAGTTCACCACCAAAAGGAGCAGTTTCTTTATCTTCGCTATATTTTTTAGCAAAATACTGAAAGGTTCCCGCACCCTTTATAATACTATCTCTAACTTCAGTTAAAAACTCAATCGTTTGCAAATCTGAATTTTCATCAGCTTTAATTTTTATTAAAATGTGTCTCGTTTTAATTGATTCACCACGCTTTTCAATAAGCTGGATGATGTGAAAACCAACAGGTGATTCAACAACTCCGGAGATTTGTCCTTCAACTAATTTAAAAGCTGCTTCTTCAAACTCTGGATAGAAGACTCCTTTTTTTACAAAACCAAGATCGCCACCCTGAGCCGCGCTACCGGGGTCATCAGAATATTTTCTTGCAAGCTCAGCAAAATCTTTTCCAGCTTTCAAAGAATCCAATAATGCCAATGCTTTATCTCTAAATTTCTTTTTTAATTTTTCACTTGCTTTCGGGTTTTGGAAGATATGATAGAGTTTAACTTTTTCCGGAATTGTTCCGATACTGTCTTTGTATGTTGCAAAAAATTCTTCCACTTCCCGCTTGGTTGCATCAACTTTCCCAAAATTTTTCTCCTGCAATCTCTGAGTCATTAAACTTTTACGGACATCATCACGCAATTCTCTTTTTATTCTGTCGATACTCATTCCATAAATTTTTTCAATATTTGCAACCGAACCATATTGTTGTACGAATGCATTTATTTGATAGTCTATTCTCTGATTAATTTCATCTTCAGTAACGGTGATTGAATCTAATTCTGCTTGAGCATAAATCAGTTTTTCTTCAATCATAGAATTAAGCAACTGTTTTTTCAATCCGGGAGTATTAACATCCAATTGTCTTTGGGATGCAAACACACTTGCTTGAAAATCCAATTCACTTTGTAATATTATTTCATTATCTACAACAGCTACAATTTTATCAAGCACTTGCTGGGTAAAGCCGGCACTGCTTAGAAGTATGAGCAATAGAGCAATTCTAATTTTCATTTTTTGATCTCGATATCGTTATTTGAATAAAGTTCTTTTAAATAATCATCAACTAATTGTTTTTGCTTTTCAGCTAAAAATCTTTTTTCAACCAGATGTTTTATAATTTCAAAACCCGGAACAGTGCCTTTATCATATTTGCCAAGTAACTGCACAACTGAATAATATCCACCGCTTTCTGCAATTACAATACTAATTTCCTGCGGATACAAATCCCTGGCTATCTTCATTAACTGCATCGGGTAAAGATAATTTTCTTGTATTAACTCAGAATTCATATTTAGAATTAATGATGAATCGTTACTCAAAAAATTGGCTGCTTTAGTCCAGTCGCTTTCAACAGCAAGTGATCTGAATTTGATTGCATTATCTTCAAATCTAAATGTAACCTTATTTATCAAGTAAGAGTCGGCATTTAACTGAAAATAATTTTTATTTTTTTGATAATACTCAAGCAAATCACTATCAGAAAATTTTATTTCTTCCGATGATAAAAAATCATCTAACAGCATTGCAGCAGCAAGTTCTTTGGTTGAAGTTTTTAAAACATTCTTAAAATTTTCCTGGTCAACAATTTTTTCAGACTTAGCTTTTTGATAAAGCACTTCACGATAAATCCAATCTTTGATAATCTCTTGTCTTCGGATAGGACTTAGATTTGTTGTATCAACCAGGGAAGCAAATTCTTCCCTGGTAAGATAAGAATCATTAACCCGGGCTAAAAAATTTTCTTTCTTCGGTTCTTTTGAGCAACCGATAAAAATAAGGATACAAATAAGAATTAATATTTTATTTAGTTTCAACCTTAAACGCTTCGTGTAATTTATCGTAATAGATAACGGGCTTGTATATTTTCTTTAATGAATCAAGATACTCATTTTCTAAACGTTTACTTTCAACTTCCTGCACAGCACCCGAAACTTCTGGTTTTGCTTCTTCAAAAGTTTTAACTCGCGAAGGATCTTTAACATCTAATCTTAAGATAGAATATCCACCTGAATTTTGAATCGGCTCGGTAAAATCGCCAACTCTGGATAGATTGTTAACAGCTTTAGAGAACTCTGTAGAACCGACAACTTGCAAATCGTACTTGCCATTTTTTTCTTTATATCCTGCTCGTTCTGTTTTAGCTGCGAGTGAATCGAAGTTAGCGCCGGCTTTTAATTGTTTATAATAATCATTAATCAAGGAATCTTTTTTAGCAAATATTTCTGTATATCCAACTCTGTCTTTCCACATAAACTTATCTTTATTATTCTGATAGTAATCAAAAAGTTTTGCACTATCAATTTTTACTTTATTCCATACTTCATCCTCCTGCAATTTGAAAATGAAAATGCCATTTTGATAATCGTGCATCAAATCAGCAAATTGTGGATCTGTTTTATCCAATGATAATGCTTTTTCTTCAAGGAACATTTGCTCACTGAATTTTTTTGCTGCCTTTTTTAAGATATCGGTTGTAAGTCTTTTGCCGGCAAATTCTGTATCACCTTTCATCTTCGAATAAAAATCATTTACACTTTCTTTTACATTTGCAAAACTAAAAATTGTTTTATTACCAAAATCATCTAAACCTTTAAGCTCTGCTCCAATAAATGTGGAATCATTATAACCAAATATTTGCTGAATAACGTTTTCATCCAGCTTATAATTATACTGTTTGCCTAAGCTATCGGTTAACTGGGAGTATAAATCATTGTAACGAGATCTTTTAAGTAAGTTCTTTAAGTTTTCTCTGTCTTCCTCAAATGT
Organism: Ignavibacteriaceae bacterium; assembly: GCA_036796535.1. Classification (GTDB taxonomy): domain Bacteria; phylum Bacteroidota; class Ignavibacteria; order Ignavibacteriales; family Ignavibacteriaceae; genus IGN3. The sequence goes on along the minus strand of DAIRCT010000083.1, from coordinate 3,921 downwards.
TGGATATGATTGCTTCTCTGTAACCTTAATTACGTGAAGGCCGAAACCAGTTTTCACCACATCCGAAACCTGCCCAACATCAAGCTTGAAGGCAGCTTCATCAAATTCAGGCACCATCATTCTTCTTTCAAAAAATCCAAGATCCCCGCCATTTTCTTTTGATCCCGGGTCATCAGAATATCTTTTGGCAACTTCTGCAAAATCTTCACCTGATTTTAATGCAGTTAAAATACTATCCATCTTAACTTTTGCTGCCATAGTATCTTTAATAGCCATAGGATTATTTGTGTAGCTTGCAAGAATATGGCTTGCTCTGATTTTGGGAACACGCGGTTTTTTATCTGTAACTTTTATTATATGAAATCCGAACTTGGTTTGCACGACCTCAGGATATATTTGACCTACTTCAGTTTTATATGCGGCATCTTCAAATTCATATGGCAGTTGCCCGGCTGTAAAATAGTATATATCTCCGCCTTTATTTTTAGAATACTGATCCTGAGAATATTTTAGGACCATATCTTCATACTTTGCACCTTTTTTAATGCTGTCTAATAATGCGTTAGCAAGTTTTCTTGCTGCTTCTACATCATTGTTCTCGGGTCTGATCATCAGATGACTTGCACGAATTTCGATTTTTCGTTTTTCATACCAGTCTTTAATATTTGGTTCTACAAGATATTTTTCCAGAATATATGAAGCACCAACTTTCTTTTTATAATCAAGTAATTCCTGGCTTAGTGCCGAATCATTTTGATAACCTCTTTTTTCGGCATCCTTTAATTTCATTTTAAAGTTCACATAAAGATCAGCAAAGTTTTTATAGTTCTGAAAACTATCTTTTGATGCTGCTTCATAGCTGCCTGAATTTTTAGCATAAGCTTTCTCAAATTCACCCATAGTAACTTGTGAATCATTATACTCAGCTATAACTATTTTAGAATGTTCCGGTGAACAAGAAATAACAAGAATTGTTAGAAAGGCAAGTAATAAAGAGCTAACCCTTAATGACATTTTTATCTCCTATAAAATGAATACAAATTTAATTATGAATTTTATCAATAGAGGTCTTGAAAATCAAGGTAATTTAGGACTTATCTTTCCCCTTTATTAATAATACTTAAGATTGATTTACTTGATAAGCGATATTTTAAGAGTTTTTTGAACATTACTTGAAATCAATCTTACAAAATAAACTCCACTTGATAATCCGCCAGCTAAAGACGAACCATCAAACTTAATTTCGTTAACACCTGCTTCCATTTCGCCATTAAAAATTGTACTGACCTCATCACCAAGAATATTATATACAGAAATTGTTACAAAATTTTTTTCAGGTATAGTATATCTTATAGTTGTTACCGGATTAAATGGATTCGGATAATTTGTTAACAAATAAAAATCATCGACAACTTTAGTGTCTTTAACATCTGCAATAATAGAATTTAAAGCAGCGTAAGCATTTATAATTCCCCAACCATAAAGATTATCCGGATTACTGCTTTGTGATGAGGTTGATTTAAGTGTCTGTAAAACTTCCATCGGAGTTAGCTTTGGATTTTTCTCAAGCAATAAGGCACAAACTCCCGCCACTATGGGACAACTATAAGAAGTACCACTTCCAAAAGAATAAGAATTACCGACGGATGAAGCGTGATAGTCATTTGAACCCATTGCCATTACATCTGGTTTTATTCGTCCATCTGCTGTAGGTCCGACACTGCTGAAATAACTCCTTACTCCATTTGAAGAAACAGATCCCACAGAAATTACACTATCGCCATCAGCAGGGGCGCCTAAAGTGTTATGCGTTGAATTGAATCCTTCATTGCCAGCAGAATTAACAACAACAATTCCTTTTTTCACAGCAAGATCAGCAGCTATTGTTATGCTTGCCGTATTTCCATCCATATTTTCCCAGGTGTAGCTGGTATAAGGGGAATCATAGGTTAAATAACCTAATGAAGTCGAAGTAACATCAACACCAATACTATCTGCCCATTCGAGTGCAGCAATCCAGTTATCTTCTTCAATAGGAGTTTCACTATCAGTGTTTTCCGTTTTAGCAAGAAGATAATTTGCTCCAAAAGCAGGTCCGATTAATTGTCCCTCTTTATATCCACCAATAATAGATAAAGTTGCGGTTCCGTGTGAACCTTCACCCATATCATTTTGATTAGCCACAACCGAATCACTATTCACAAAATCCCATTGCGCAACAATATTCATATTACTAAAAACTTCATGTTGAAGATTATCAAACCCTGCATCCATAAGGCAAATAGTTACGCCTTTGCCTGTATATCCTAAATCATGCACTTGAGGAATATTAGAGAGAGATAATTGTGTAAATGACGAACCATAATTAAACGATAAAATTCCTTCGGGTTGTGTTAAGGATTTGTCCAGATTAATTTCTGATGTTTGAAATTCGACATCATCTTTTCTTCTTAATAACTTTTTAACAATATCAATTTTTTTTACAAAAGATAATGATGAGATAGAATTGATTTCTGATAAAGTTGCGTAACCACTTACAGCGTTAAACCATTTTGATTTTTGTTTTACTACAAATCCGTTCTGGCGCAGAACATTAATGTAATTTTGATCTATAGGAAGATCTGTAAAATCAACTAAATTTGTTTTACTTAATACTTTAGATCGCCGCTCTAAAGATTTTTTGCTAACTATTGTTTTAGGATTTGACAGACCATCAATTGCATTTACTCCTTTGTCAGAAAAATAAATCCAGACTAGAATTTTATTGCCTTGAGTCCCGCTCTCTAATCCAGATTTAAGTTCAGCAGATATCTTTGCAACCGGACTTTGAGCAAATGCGGGAATGAATGATATTATAAAAATTATTAAAAAAATTCTTTTCATACTTAACTATTGATTTACTTAACTCTTGTACCATTATTAACTGATTCCGGAATGGTTAAAACTTGTAATCCGCCATCCTTGGTTTCAACGGCTAAAATCATACCTTTGGATTCTAATCCCATCAATTTAGCTGGTTGTAAGTTAGCAACAATAACCACTTTTTTCCCAATCAAGTCCTGCGGTTTATAACTTTTTGCAATGCCGGCAACAACCTGTCGTTCCTCATTATCAAGCTTTACTTTTAATCGCAACAATTTTTCACTCTTCTTTACATTTTCAGCTTCAATAACCTCTGCAACGCGAAGTTGAGTTTTCATAAAATCATCATAAGTAATCATCTCAACTTTTTCTTTTTGGGTTTCCGACTCAGGAAGCTTATTAATTTGAGCTTCTATTTTTTCATCTTCAATTTTCGGGAATAAAATTTCACTTTGATTCAATTGATGTCCTTCTTTTAGTTGGGATTTACCGCAATCTTTCCAATCAACAGGTTTTGAATTTAACATAATAAATAACTTTTCTGTTGAAAATGGAAGCACCGGAGAAAATAATTCTGCAAGTGTATAAATTGTTTGCAGACAAATTTTTAAAGTTGTGCCGCATCTTTCCTTATCAGATTTGACAGTTTTCCAGGGCTCAGTATCATTAAAATACTTATTTCCGTCACGAGCAAGATTCATAATCTCATTTACACCGTCCCGGATTCTATATCTTTCAAAAAGATTAGCCACTCTTTGTGGATATTCAGAAATTTCTTTTAACATTTCTTCATCAATTTTTTCAAGCTTTCCAAGAGAAGGGACTTTTCCATCAAAATGCTTGAACACAAATGTAAACGTACGATTGATAAAATTGCCAAGTATATCTGCAAGTTCGCTGTTATTTCTTAACTGAAATTCTTTCCAGTAAAAATCTGTGTCACGAGTTTCCGGAAGATTAGCTGCAAGAGTATAGCGTAACAAATCAGGTGCAAACAAATCTAAAAATTCATCAACATCAATTCCCCAATTTCTGCTTTTGGAAAATTTCTTACCTTCA
>DAIRCT010000082.1:0-13021 GCA_036796535.1 Ignavibacteriaceae bacterium | reverse complement strand
CAAAAATAGACATATATGCAAAATTTTCCAAGAATTTATTTAATTAAGTAGTCTAAATGATCAATAAAAAAATATATTTTATTTTCTAATAATTTATTTGCGGAAAGGTACTTTTGTTTCTATTTTTATAAGTAATTATAGACTTCTGTTATGTGTTAATAATGTGTTGATAACTTTATATTGTGGAAACGTTTCACAATCGGGCACCAATCAAATTATTAGTAAAATTTACCTGTGGTTACTTGATAACATGAAAATAATCTTTATAATTTGTTTAATTTTAATGATTTAGGATGCCCCGAATAATGTTTATATGTTGTTGATAATTAAAATTATTTAATTGAAAAATTTAATTTTTATTTTTTTAACCTATATTTTACTGAATTAAAGCTGTGGATAACTATAAATTTATTAACCTGGAACCTCCCGAAACCTTAGCTAGAACTGATGTTAATTCCATATGGAAAAACTGCTTAACAAGGATTAAAGAAAATGTCACTTTAATGACTTATAACACCTGGTTTCTTCCAATAAGACCCGTTGAAATAAAAGATAATAATTTAAAAGTACAATTGCCCAGTCAGTTCTTCTGGGAATGGATAGATGAACATTACAGTTTACTAATTAATAAAACAGTTAAAGATGTTTTGGGCTCTACTGGAACACTTTCTTATATAATCGCTGATGAAAAAGAAAACAAAGAAGAAAATCTTCGACAAGAAAATCTCTTCTTCGCCAATAAAGTTAAAATAATAGAAAAGCCAAAACCTGTTCACGAAACAAACCTAAATCCTCGTTATCAATTTGATAATTTCATAAAAGGGGAAGGAAATCAATTAGCAAGAGCTGCCGCTGGCGCCATTAGTGATAATCCCGGAGAGACTTCTTTTAATCCATTTTTTATTTATGGTGGTGTTGGATTAGGTAAAACTCACCTGATACAGTCTATTGGAAATAGGATCATCGAAAAATTTCCTGAAAAAAAAGTTATTTATCTTTCCTCAGATTCTTTTACCGTTGAATTTGTTGAAGCTATTCAGTCTAACAGGGTTAATGAATTTTCTAGTTTTTATAGGAGTATGGATGTTCTTATAATTGATGACATACAGTTTTTAATCGGAAAAGAAAAAACACAGGATTTATTTTTCCACATATTTAATACTCTTCATCAATCCAGAAAACAAATTATTTTGTCCAGTGATAAACCACCAAAAGATCTTAAAGGATTGGATGACAGACTTGTTTCGAGATTCCAATGGGGATTATCGGCTGATATACAACCACCTGAATTTGAAATGAGGATTGCCATTCTAAAAAATAAGGCAGAAGACTATGGTATGCAGGTTTCGCCAGATATTTTAGAATACATAGCCAATAACATTACTTCTAATATCCGTGAGCTGGAAGGCTGTCTGATAAAACTATTAGCCAGTGCATCACTTAATTCAAAAGAAATAACTTTAGAACTTGCCAAGAAAACAGTTAAAGAAATTGCAACTGATAGAAAAGTTAATATTACTATTGATGATATTTCTAAAGCTGTTTGCAGCTATCTAAACATTGCTGAAAATAAGCTTAGAGAAAAAACCCGAAAGAAGGAAATTGTTCTTGCCAGGCAGCTTGCTATGTATTTTTCCAAAGAACTTACAAAATCTTCACTTAAAACAATTGGTCTTCATTTTGGTGGAAGAGATCATTCAACCGTTATACATGCATGTAACAGCATAGAAGAAATGAAGAATAATGATAACTCAATGAAGGAATTAATAGAAGGGATTAGAACTAAGTTAGTTCTCAATTATTCCTAAACTCTTTTGTTATTTATATTTTACCTGCTAAAAACAAATTTGTAACAGTCTAATAACTTGTTAATTAGTGGTAAATATTTTGTTAATAAGGTCGCTTACAATTTTTACACATCACTTATCTACATTTTGTAAAATACAATTCATAATATTTAACTAATAATTAATGTAATTATTTGCTAAAATCATAATTAACTTTAGTTACTAACTTATCCACATGCTTATAATAATTATTAAATAAAATTTAAATCATTTATTAATAATAACAGTGTTATCAATGTTAATCTTGATATGTTATACTATTTACATTTCAAATATTAATAACAAATATTATTGAGATTACAACCTATTTTTAGTATTTTTAGGAGCTTCAAAAGGAGATATTTATTTATGGAATTTAAAATCAATAGTAAAGTTTTAGAAAAATTATTATCTAAAATTATTCCTGCTGTACCAACAAGAACTCCAATGCCTATTTTGGAAAATTTTCTATTTGATATTAAAGATGGATCACTAACTGTTAGTGCTACTGATCTTGAAATAGCGCTCAGATCCTCATTAAATGTTGCAGCAAATCAGAATATCAAAATGGTTATTCCTGCAAGATTAATTTATGATATTGTAAGATCTCTGGATGATGCACAGATAAACTTTATTGTTGATTCTAACGGAAAATTAAAAATAACTACAGACAAAGGAGTTTATAATCTTAGTTATTCGCCGGCAGAAGATTTTCCGGAAATACCGGTAGTATCAAAAGAAAAAGAAATTATAATCAATGGTGTTGAATTAAAAAAAGCTTTCGATCAAACCGCGTTTGCTATGAGCAAAGAAGATATGCGCCCCGCAATGACGGGAACTTTGATGGAATTTGATAAAGATGGATTAAGATTTGTTTCTACCGATGGACACCGGCTTGTAAAATATATCAATAAATCTTTTACTTCTGATGCACATGAACAATACATAATTCCCGAAAGAGCTATTTCGGTTTTATTAAAGCAGCTTGGCGAATCTGATGTTAAAATTTATTTAAGTAAAACATACGCATCTTTTTTAATTAATGATTTTGAATTTATTAGTAGATTGATTGGTGAAAAATATCCCGCATACAGCAGTGTTATTCCGCTTGAAAATGAAAACTTTTTAACCGTAAGTAGAACAGAACTTTTATCCGCAATCAAAAGAATGATGCTTTTTTCAACATCAAATTCAAAACAGGTTAAATTTTCAATTGGTGAAAACACCTTAGAAGTTTCGGCGGAAGACATCGATCATGGATCTAATGCTAAAGAAAACATTAAGTGTGAATACAAAGGTGATCCGATGGATATTGGTTTTAACACAGCATATGTAAATGATATTTTATCTCATTTAGAGGGAGATAAAATAGTTTTTAAACTTCATTCTCCAACAAAGGCAAGCATAATAGAACCAACAAAGACTGAAGAGAATGAGGACATTATGATGTTACTAATGCCGGTACGAATTAACAATTAAAATGATCTTGTCCGCTTTATCTTTAAAAAATTTCAGAACTCATAAGAATACTATCCTTAATTTTTCTGAAACTCTAAACTATATTGTTGGTGGCAACGGGCAGGGTAAAACCTCCGTTTTAGAAGCCGCATATTATTTATGTACCACTAAAAGTTTTAATTCAAAAGATGTTGAAGCTGTTAGTTTTAATGAAAACGAGTTTGAGATAAAAGGAAACTTTAAAGATATAACAGAGGATAAAATTAAGCTGGTCTTTTCTACACCCGAAAACCGCAAATATTATTTTCAAAACGATAAATTGATTTCAAGAAGTTCACAAATAATTGGAAGATTTCCTGTTGTGATATTAACCCCGGCAGATCATGAAATTACACAGGGCGCTCCATCTGAAAGAAGAAAGTTTGTTGATTCAGTTATTTCACAGGCAAGCAGCACTTATTTAAATCTTCTTCTGGATTATAATAAAACTCTAAAACACAGGGCGGTTGTTTTAAATCTTTTAAGAGAAAACAAAACAAAGCAGTTAGAAACAGAACTGGATGCATGGACAGAGAAATTAATTGAATCCGGGGTAGAACTAATAAACCACAGAAAAAAATTTTTAGATGATTTTAATAGATATGTTTTTGAAGCATATAATAAAATTGTTGATGATAAAGAAAAACCATCAATTTATTATAATTTTTTAGATGGCACCGACGCCATTGAAATCAAAAATATTTTTGAAAAAATTCTTAGTGATAGAAGAGAAGAAGAAATTAGACGATCCGTTAATTTGGTAGGACCACATAAGGATGATTTCATTTTTAATATCAACGACATTAACCTTAGAACCTATGGATCCCAAGGACAGCATAAAACATTTCAAGCAGCATTAAGATTTGCAGAATTTTTTTACCTTAAAGAAGCAACCGGTAAAACACCTATATTTTTGCTTGATGATGTTTTTGGCGAACTCGATGCGTATCGCGCAGGAAAAATTAGCGACTACCTAAAAGAGGTCGGGCAGGCACTAATTACAATTACCGATTTTGCAGATTTTTCTTTTTTAACAAAGGGCACAAAGGACTTAGTTATAAAACTAAACAACGGACAAATTGTTTATGCCTGATGATTTTAAAAGTATTAAAGAGATATTTAACAATAATCCTGAATTAAAAAAAATTAAGGAAACGATAAATCAAAATGATGTTATAAACGATTTTGAATTAATATTTCCGGACTTTAAAAAAATTGTCAAACCTGTTCGCGTTGAAAACGGAACACTGACTCTAAAAGTTGAAAACGCCTCGTGGAGAACAGAATTAAAATTTAAAGAGACAGAGATAATAGAAAAAATAAATTCCTTCTATAAAGAAAAAAGAATTATTAAAATTAAATTTTCAGCAAAGTAATAAGCAAAGAAAAACAAGGCATTAAAAAAATATGGCAAAAGCACAAAACAACTCAAACGATTACAGCGCTAAAAATATAAATGTATTAAAAGGACTGGAAGCCGTCCGCAAACGACCAGCAATGTATATTGGTGATGTAAGCTCGCGCGGGCTTCATCATCTTATTAACGAAGTGGTTGACAATAGCATTGATGAAGCACTTGGCGGCTATAATGATAGGGTTATAGTTACTATTAAAAAAGATGGCAGCGTTTCTGTTGAAGACCGAGGAAGAGGAATTCCTGTTGATATTCATCCGGTTGAAAAACGTTCTGCACTTGAAGTGGTAATGACTGTTCTGCACGCGGGGGGCAAGTTTGATAAAAGCTCATACAAAGTTTCGGGTGGTTTACATGGCGTTGGCGTTTCTGTTGTTAATGCTCTTTCAGAATGGATGACTGCCGAGGTTAGAAGAGACAACAAAATTTATTTTCAGGAATATCATCGGGGAGTACCGGTAGAAAAAGTTAAGGAAATCGGCACATATAAAGGTGATCAAACAGGAACAACCATTACATTTAAACCTGATCCGGAAATTTTTAAAACTACAAAATTTAATTTTGAAACAATTGCCGAAAGGATGCGGGAACTTGCTTATCTGAACAAAGAAGTTACAATGATTTTAAAAGATGAAGCTGAAAATCGGGAAGAATCTTATAGATTTAAAGGCGGACTTGTTGATTTTGTAAAATATCTTGATGAACAAAGAACAGCTCTTCACAAACCAGTTTACATTGAAGGCGAAAAAGAAAATACTCCGGTTGAAATTGCTTTTGAATACAGCGATTCCTATTCTGAAAACATCCACTCCTATGTTAATAATATAAATACCATTGAAGGCGGAACACATCTGGTTGGCTTTAGAACAGCACTTACAAGAACATTTAATAATTACGCATACAAGAACGGACTTATTAAAGAAAATAATAAAATAACTTTAAGCGGAGATGATTTTAGAGAAGGACTAACCGCAGTAATTTCTGTTAAAGTTATGGAGCCGCAGTTTGAGGGACAAACTAAAACTAAACTTGGCAACAGCGAAACAAAATCTATTGTTGAAACCCTGGTTGGTGAAAAACTTTCGGAGTTCCTTGAAGAAAATCCTTCTGTTGGAAAAAAAATAATTGAAAAATGTATGCGCGCAGCAGAAGCAAGAGAAGCTGCACGTAAAGCCAAAGAACTTGTTAGAAGAAAAAATGCATTAGACTCAATGCACCTTCCGGGAAAACTTGCAGATTGTTCAATCAACGATCCTGAACATTGTGAAATTTATATTGTTGAAGGTGATTCGGCTGGCGGATCTGCAAAGCAGGGCCGTGACAGAAGATTTCAGGCGATACTTCCAATAAAAGGAAAAATCCTTAATGTGGAAAAAGCTAAGCTTAATAAAATTTTAGAGAATCAGGAAATTCAGGCAATGATTGCAGCGATTGGTGCTGGAATTGGTGAAGAGTTTAATCCTGAAAAATCCCGTTACGGCAAAATTATTTTAATGACAGATGCTGATGTTGATGGAAGCCACATTCGCACACTCCTTCTCACTTTTTTCTACAGACACATGAACGAGCTAATAACTTCCGGAAGAGTTTATATAGCACAGCCCCCGTTGTTTAAAATAAAAAAAGGCAAAGAAGAGCATTATGCTTTTGATGAAGAAGAAAGAGATAAGATTTTAAAACAATACAAAAAAGATTTGAAAATAAAATCAGGCGATACTTCCGAAGTTGAAGTTGATGAAGAAGGACAACCAAAAGGAGTTACAATCTCCCGTTACAAAGGATTGGGAGAAATGAATCCCGAGCAGCTCTGGTCAACAACAATGAATCCGGAAACAAGAACAGTTTTACAGGTTAATGTTGAGAGCGCCGCCGCAGCCGATAAAATTTTTGAAACATTAATGGGTGATGCCGTTGAACCCAGAAGAGACTTTATAGAAAAGCACGCTAAGTATGCAAACTTAGATATTTAATTAATTGAGTTTAATAAAAGCAACTTGAAAATTATATGACAACAATATTTGAAAAGATAGTACCCCGAACACTTGAAGAAGAAATGAAGTCTTCTTACATAGATTATGCAATGAGCGTAATTGTTGCCCGCGCACTTCCGGATGTAAGAGATGGCTTAAAACCGGTGCATCGCAGGGTGCTGTTTGGAATGCACGAACTTGGTGTACCGCACAACAAACCATATAAAAAATCCGCAAGAATTGTGGGAGAAGTTCTCGGTAAATATCATCCACACGGAGATACTGCCGTTTATGATTCTATGGTTAGAATGGTTCAGGATTTTTCTCTTCGTTATCCTCTTGTTGATGGACAGGGAAACTTTGGCTCTGTTGATGGCGATTCACCCGCGGCTATGCGTTACACAGAAGCAAGACTTGCAAAGATTGCCGATGAGATGCTTCGCGATCTTGATAAAAACACGGTTGATTTTATAAACAACTTTGACGAATCTCTTCAAGAACCCACGGTGCTTCCTTCATACCTTCCAAATCTTTTGATAAATGGTGCAAGCGGAATCGCAGTTGGGATGGCAACAAATATTCCCCCGCATAACATCAGCGAAGTTATTGATGGCTGTGTTGCTATGATCGAAAATCCCAAAGCAACTTCAGCGGATTTGATGAAGTATGTTAAAGCTCCTGATTTTCCAACAGGCGGAATTATTTATGGATATGAAGGTGTTAAAGAAGCTTTGCTTACAGGAAGAGGAAGAATTGTTATCCGTGCAAAAGCAAATATTGAAACTCTTAAGAACGACAGAGAAAATATTGTTATTACAGAAATTCCATACCAGGTTAATAAAGCAACACTGATAGAAAAAATGGCGGATCTTGTTCGCGAAGGAAAGCTAAGCGATATATCAAACATAAGAGATGAATCTGACCGTGATGGAATGCGTGTTGTAATAGAACTTAAACGTGACGCACAGCCGGCCGTTGTTTTAAACCAATTATTTAAGCATACACAAATGCAGGTTACCTTTGGTGTTATTATGCTTGCCCTGGTACACGGCGTTCCAAAGGTTCTCAATCTCCAGGAAATGATTCAGCACTTTTTGGATCACAGAATGGATGTGCTCATTCGCAGAACAAAGTATGATCTTGATGCTGCAGAAAAACGCGCTCACATTTTAGAAGGATACATAATTGCTCTTGATAATATTGATGAAGTAATCGAGACAATTAAAAAATCTAAAGACGTTGAGACTGCTAAAAATAACTTGATGAAAAAATTCAAGTTGAGCGAAATTCAATCTAAAGCTATTTTGGATATGAGATTGCAGCGCTTAACGGGATTAGAACGCAAGAAGATTGAAGACGAATACAAAGAAACAATCAAACTGATTGAAAGACTGAGAGGAATTTTAGATAACGAAAGAACAAGAAAGAAAATCATTAAAGACGAATTGCTTGAGCTAAAAGAAAAATATGGTGATGAGCGTAGAACAGAAATCATTAAAGATTATAAAGAATTTTCTTTAGAAGATACTATAGCCGAGGAAGATGTTGTTGTAACAATATCTCATGGCGGGTTTATAAAACGATTTCCTGTTAGTGGATACAGAAGACAGGGGCGCGGCGGTAAAGGTGTAACCGGCGTTGGAACTAAAGAAGATGACTTTATTGAACATATGTTTGTTGCATCAACGCACCAATATATTTTGTTCTTTACAGATAAAGGAAGGTGTTATTGGTTAAAGGTACACGAAATTCCGGAAGGCGGCAGAACAGCCCGCGGAAGATCCATTGTTAACCTTCTTGAAAAAGACAAAGAAGAAAATATCACGGCATTTGTTGCTGTTAAAGAATTCCGTGATGATCAATATCTAATAATGGCAACAGAAAAAGGAACGATTAAGAAAACAGTTCTATCCGCTTACGGCAACGTTCGCAAAGGCGGAATAAACGCTATCAATCTTGCCCCCGGCGATAGATTGATTGAAGTTAAGATGACCGATGGTAAAAACGATATTGTAATTGGAACAAGAAATGGGTTTGCAATTCGCTTTAACGAAAAAGATGTGCGTGATATGGGAAGAACCGCTACAGGCGTTCGTGGAATAAGACTCGGTAAAGGCGATCACGTTGTTGGCTTGCTTGTAATAAGAAACGATCAGGCAACTGTTCTGGTTGTTACCGAAAAAGGATTTGGCAAACGATCTGATATAAATGATTACAGAATTACAAAGCGCGGCGGCAAAGGTGTTATTACTGTTAAGACTACAGATAAAGTTGGCAAGATGATTGCCTTGATGGATGTTGTTGATCGTGATGAGCTTGTAATTATATCTACACAGGGAATGGTAATAAGACAAAGCGTTAAAGACCTGCGTGTGATGGGAAGAAACACACAAGGCGTAAGAGTTATTAGATTAAATGAACACGATTCGATAGCTGATATTGCACGCGTTGTTCCTGACGAAGATGAAGAAATTAATGGCAACGGAAATGGAAAAAATGACGAACCATTGCTCAGTTAATTTTACTCTCTCATAGTAATCTTTGTTAAATCGTCCCTGTTTTCGGGACGATTTTTTATAAACAATCTGGTTTAATTTTTGTGTCACTAAAAATTGTTTTAATAAGAAAATTATTTATATGAAAAAAATAATCACACCTTTTATAATTCTTTTCTGCAGTCTTTATCTTAATGCCCAAAGCACAACGGGTCTTTCAGAAATCAATAAAGAAGATCTTATTAAGAATGTTAAAATTCTTTCTTCGCCAGAGTTTGGTGGAAGATTGCCCGGCAGTGAAGGTTACAACAAAGCCGCACAGTTTGCTGCAAATAAATTTTCAGAGCTTGGATTAAAACCAGCCGGCGATGAAAAGTATTTTCAATATTTTAATGTTGAATACAACAAAATTGAATCCCCCGCTATATTTAAAACTATTGTTGATGGCGACACAACTAATTATTTATTAGGTAAGGATTTTGTATTACGCGGATTTACGGGATCAAATAAATTTACTTTGCCGGTTGTGTTTTGCGGATACGGAATCTCTCGTCCCGATCTCGGTTATGATGATTATGCGGGAGTAAATGTTAAGAACAAAATTGTAATGGTGTTTAAGCAAAATCCTAAATGGAAAAACGATAACAAAGATTGGGGAACAAATTATCCACGCGAAAAATCTCTTGTCGCCAAAAAATATGGTGCAAAAGGTATTTTGTTTCTTTCTCTTCCTAATGATGAAAAACCACAGCCGTTAATAGGCAGTGTTTTGCATGGCGAAGGAGATCAGCCAATTGATTTTCCTCAACTTCAAATATCACTTGAAGCCGCCAATAATCTTTTAAGCAGAACGGGTTTGAAAATAAAGGAACTTCAAACAAAGATAGACGAAAAGAAAAAACCGCTTTCAATAAATCTTTTAACAAAAGCAGTTGTTGAGGTTAATGCTAAGTACGAAAAAAATGCCAGAACAATGAATGTTGTAGGATTAATTGAAGGAAGTGATCCAAAACTTAAAAATGAATTTGTAATTATCGGAGCGCATTTAGATCACGTTGGGTCTCAAGCGGGATTATTATTTCCCGGTGCTAACGATAATGCTTCCGGCTCTGCAGGAGTTTTAGAAATTGCCAAGGCGTTTGTTAATGGTGGGTTGCAGCCCAAACGTTCCGTTGTTTTTGTTTTGTTCGCTTGCGAAGAACAAGGACTTAACGGCTCAAAACACTTTGTTGAAAGCTGGAAAAACGGATATGATAAAATTGTGGCAATGATAAATCTTGATTGTATTGGATACGGCGACAGCATTCAAGTTGGCAACGGTAAAAGCGCACCACAGCTTTGGGATATTGCAAACCAGATTGATAAAACAAGCTTTAACTCAATGGTAGATAGAACCTGGAGCGGCGGCGGCGCAGACGCAACTCCATTTTTTGAAAAAGGCATTCCCTGTTTATACTTTGTAACCACAAACAGTTATGATTATCTTCATCTCCCTTCGGATAAAGTTGAAACTCTTAATCCAACGCTGTTTGAAAAAGTTGTTAAGCTTGCGCATTTAACGGCGCTTGAAATTGCAAATGGAAATTATCAAAGAGAAGAAGTAAAAAAATGATAGAAGTAGCTGCTGTTAGGCTTAGTTTTATATTAGTTGATTTCCTTTTCTATCAGTTATCTGTTCTTTTTTTAAATAAAATGCTTTACTACTTATTGATGTTTTATTTGGCGAAATATCTAAACATCTCCAGTTTGTACTAACTAAATCAACATCTTCTTCTTTATTGCTTTGGATATCACCAAGATTTATAACCCATATAAACCTAAACTCTTTTTCGTGCGCAAATCTTGTTGGTTTTCGAAAAACAGTTTCCAAGTTAAAAGTCAAAGGGTTAAAATTTTCAACATTCACTTCACTTACTATTCTATCTTTATCTTCATCTGTATAGGTAACTTTACCGATTACAGGTAAAACTTGAAGTCTTCTTAATTTCGCTTTATCAAAGCTAAAAAGCTCAGGAGATTTATCAAATTCAGTTATGATTTTATTATGAATTTTTTTAGCAATCCCATCAGCAAACTTCCAAATGTCTTTAATAAAACAGACACTGTCTTTTTTAAATTTAGCTTTAAATTCTGAAATTTCTTTTGGGCTATCCAATAAGCTACAACTGAAAATTAAAGTATTAAAAGTACTTTTTTCAGAAATAAGAGGAATACCTCCTGTTTCAATTGTCCAACCATTTGCTAACCTTATTTTACTGTCAGCAAATATTTTATTATAAATCTCCTCAGTCAGTGGTAATTTTGATTTGTAAACAACACTACCTTGTCCTTCATCTTCATCTCTGAAAGTTTCATTCTCTATTTCTCGGTAGTACAAAAAACTTCCAATTCTTAGACTCTTTCCTTTTAGTGCTTCTCTTTTCCATTTTTCATCAGTAAATTTTGCTAGAAACATAGTAGTTTGTTGGTAAGTTAAAATTAAGCCTAACTCGTTTATACCAGCCATAAACAGGCACATATACAACAAATCTCTGCTGGATTTGTGCCATAAATAGCTGTATTTATTTCTTGTACAAACATAAAAATATTTTATTATAAATCATCAAATGTGTAGTCCACCTCTAAGGTGGCCTACACTTTACTTATGTAAAGCTTCAAACTGTGCGGGTGCTAGATAGATTCCTCTGTTTAACATTTCGTGAAAGCAAACGTGTAGTACACCTTAAAGGTGTGCTACACTTTCCAAACTTTCCCGCTGCGCTTTAATAGTCTTATCCAAATCTTCTTTTGAATGCGCAGTTGAAATGAACAATGCCTCAAACTGTGCGGGTGCTAGATAGATTCCTCTGTTTAACATTTCGTGAAAGCAAACGTGTAGTACACCTTAAAGGTGTGCAACACTTTCCAAACTTTCCTTATGCGCCGTAATCGTTTTATCCAAATCTTCTTTATTATGTGCTGTTGAAACAAACAGAGCTTCAAACTGTGCCGGTGCAAGATAAATTCCTCTCTTTAACATTTCGTGAAAATATTTACCGTACAATGCAGTATCAGAAGTTAAAGCAGACTTAAAATCATTAACAGGTTGTTCCGTAAAGAACATACACATCATAGAGCCAACACGGTTCATTGCATAATTTTTTCCAACAGAGTTTAAGTTTTCTTTAAATCCGTTTTCCAGATACATCGAAGCTTTTTCTAACTGCACATAAATTTCCGGATGTTCTTTAATGTATGATAACGCTGCAAATCCCGCAGCCATTGCAAGTGGATTTCCGCTTAATGTTCCTGCCTGATAAACAGGTCCGCTTGGTGAAAGCATCTCCATAATTTCTCTTTTTCCGCCAAAAGCACCAACCGGCAAACCGCCGCCAATAATTTTTCCGAATGTTGTAAGATCAGGTTTAACACCTAAAATTTCTTGTGCACCTCCAGCAGCAACACGAAATCCAGACATCACTTCATCAAAAATTAAAACGATACCTTCTTCATTACAGATTCCTCTAAGCTCGACAAGAAAATCTTCGTTCGCCTGCACAACGCCCATGTTGCCCGCAATCGGTTCGATGATGATTGCCGCAATTTGTCCGCGGTATTGTGTAACTAATTCTTTAACAGAATTTATATTATTGTAATCAGCAAGCAAAGTATCAGATGCATTTGCTTTTGTAACGCCGGGAGAAGTTGGAATACCAAATGTTAACGCACCGCTGCCTGCTTTAATTAAAAAATGATCAGCGTGTCCGTGATAGCATCCTTCAAACTTTATAAACTTATCTCTCCCTGTGTATCCGCGCGCAACACGAACAGCACTCATAG
>DAIRCT010000081.1:7094-13350 GCA_036796535.1 Ignavibacteriaceae bacterium | reverse complement strand
ATGTTAAAGAATATTCTGAACTTATGACTGAAGAAATGGGAAAACCAATTGCACAAGCGCGTGCAGAGGTTGAAAAGTGCGCCTGGGTTTGTGATTATTATGCTGAGAACGCAGAAAATTTTCTGAAAGATGAGTTTGTAAAAACTGATGCTTCAGAAAGTTTTATAACTTATCAACCGATTGGAATCGTGTTAGCAATTATGCCGTGGAATTTTCCTTTCTGGCAATTGTTTAGATTTGCTGCTCCGAATTTAATGGCTGGAAATGTGGGAATACTAAAACATGCATCAAATGTTTCCGGTTGTGCTTTAGCAATTGAAGATGTTTTTAAACAAGCAGGATTTCCGGAAAATATTTTTACATCAATTCTAGTCTCATCAAAAAATGTTAAAGAAGTAATTTCAAATGAGATGGTTAAAGCTGTAACTTTAACAGGAAGTGTACCTGCGGGAAAATCTGTAGCATCACTTGCGGGAAGTTTAATTAAAAAAACAGTTTTGGAACTTGGCGGAAGTGATCCATATATTATTTTAGAAGATGCGAACTTAGAGCAAGCCGCAAAATCCTGCGTTAATTCCAGATTATTAAATGCTGGGCAAAGTTGTATTTCGGCAAAGCGATTTATTATTGTTGAAAGTGTTTATGATAAATTTGAAAAATTATTTTTTGATTTTATGTTATCAAAAAAAATGGGTGATCCAATGGATGAAAATAATGATTTGGGTCCACAGGCAAGCTTGCAACTGCGGAATGAACTACATAATCAGGTTTTAAAAAGTGTTAAGCAGGGTGCAGAAATAATTCTCGGCGGATATATTCCCGATTTAGCCGGGGCATATTATCCACCAACAATATTAAAAAATGTAATGCCAGGAATGCCCGCTTTTGATGAGGAATTATTTGGACCGGTTGCTGCATTAATCAAAGCAAAAGATGAAGAGGAAGCAATACAGCTAGCTAATAAAAGTATTTTTGGTTTAGGTGCTGCTGTATTTACAAAAGACGCTGCAAGAGGAAAGGAAATTGCCAGAAATAAATTAAATGCTGGCAGCTGCTTTGTAAATGATTTTGTAAAATCAGACCCACGTTTGCCATTTGGCGGAATTAAAGAATCAGGTTATGGAAGAGAATTGTCGCCTTTCGGAATTAAAGAATTTGTAAATATTAAAACTGTGTATATAAAATAATTACAAAATACTTTTTACAATTCTTGTTATGCTATCAAACATTCCATTATCGTCAAAGTTGGCATTGATAGATAATTGTACCTGCACTTTTTGCCCGTTGATTTTATAAAATTCACACCAGCGGGAATCAATCTTTTTATTTTCCAAAAGTTCTTCAATCAATAATTTTGTTTCATTCTCGTGAAGATTCATCGGTGTTAAAGATTTTATGGTCATCCTCTTTAAATCAAACAAAGTATAGCCAAGCAAATCAATAAACTCTTGATTAGCATCAATAATTTTTCCTTCGATATCTGTTAGAAGCAATGGCTCAGCAATTTTAGGAAAAATACTTTTATACTGATTAATGATCTTTTTGAAATTTCTTCTTTCTAATTCGAGATCATAAATTTTTGATTTAAGATTTGATAACTCACGAATCAGTTCTCTATCTGTAAGAACAACTTCGTTGGAAAATGTTTGGCTCATAATGCCCCCGAAAAAAAATGGGTTAAAAAATTTTTTAATTCGTAAAGAATTAACTAAAAGCTTAGTAAAAAGTAAATAGTCGAATTCGACTATTTTTAAATCAAATATTGCGATTTTTGCAAGAAATAAATTGATAATAAAAAATAGTTTACAAAGTGCAATGATTTAATTGAATTTATTTATTGCCCGATTGCTGGATTATTATCTATTCTTAATTTCAACAATAACGCCCGTCATTGCAATCGGACGACCTTCATCATTTAAAACTAAAGAAGTTGATAAGTGAATTGGAAATTCTTCACCATCTTTTCTGACATTAATTAATTCGCCTGTCCAGCCGCCTGCAAGAGTTTCCGGTAAAATACGTTTAACAACTTCCGGGTCATTTTTTTCTGATCTGATAATTGAGATATGCTTATCCCTCAATTCATTTTGTGTGTATCCATAAACTCTTGAAAAAGATCTGTTGATATATTGTATTCTATCTCTTAAATCCGTTATGCACACACATTCAGTTACACTGGTTAAAGCGTGAGCAAGAATTTTAATTTTCTCTTCAGAATTTTTTCTTTCTGTGATATCAGTAATAAATCCTTCCAAACAAATTAATTTACCGGATTCATCATAAATTCCTCTGCCTTTTTCCCAAACCCATTTAACTTCATTATTAGCAGTGATAATACGATAAAGCAATGTAAACGATTCTTTTTTCTCTAATGCTTTCTGTACATCATCATTAACAAGCAAGCGATCTTCTTTATGAATAAGATTAGCATAGCTTATTACTTTATCCTCAATTAATTCTTCAGGTCTGAAACCGGTAAGTTCAAAACATCCTTCGCTTACAAATTGCATAGTCCAGTTAATATTATTTCTACATCTATAAGCCATTCCGGGTAAGTTACTCATTAGCGTACTTAGCTCTCTTCGCTGATCCAAAATTATACGCTCTGATTTTTTTCTTTCAGTTACATCGCGTACAATAGCTTGCAAATAAACATCATTGTGAAACTCAATCTTTTTTAAATTTACTTCTGCAAAAAACAAACTGCCGTCAAATCTTTTATGAGTCCATTCAAAAAATTGCGGATTATCTTTTAATGCAAGATTGATTTTTAATAAAGCAGCATCGTTAGAAAGTGTTCCATCCGGTTGATATTCCGGTGAAAAATATTGAGGTGATTTTCCGATAATTTGGTCTTTACTGCATCCAAATATTTCTGTGGTTCTCAAATTACAATCTATAAACTTATCATCTTTCATTAAAAATATAGCATCGTTCGAAGACTCAAATAAAGTTTTATACTTTAATTCACTTTCTGTTAAAGCAGTTAGTGCCTTTTGCTTTTCAGTGATATTTGTAAAGAAAACCGCAATCGTATTTTCTGTAAGTCGCATTGCAGAGAATTCATAGTATCCTGCAAAATGCTGGTCCTGATACTTTATAGTTTGATTTAGTAGAGGATGACCGGTTGAAATAACAGATTTAAATTTTTCTGGCAGCCCCTGCTCAGCAAGTGCCGGAAAAATATCTTGAATTTTTTTTGAGATTAAAGAATACAAATCGATCTGAAGAATATTTACAGCAGATTGATTTGTACTTATAAAAATTAATTCACCGTTTTCATCTAATCTGTAAACTAAAACACCCAGTGGAGAAGCATCGAGCATATTTTGAAGACTGTGCGCAAGATTTTTAGCTTCTGCTTCAGCATTTTTTTGATATGTAATATTATCACAAACAAAAAATATCTGAGTCTGATGATTAATACTTTCTGAAGAATAAATGGTTTCTCTTACCCAAAACTCCTGTTTATTGCGTGTAAGCATTTTCATTTCATGAGAAGATGGCTTACCGGAATCTTGAAGAACATCTTTAATTTGTTTATTAAGTCTGTTAATTTCTTTTGGAATAAATAATTCCGTGATATCAGTACCAATCAACTCTTCCGCATAATAACCCAGTTCGTTAGCGCCGTTTTGATTAATTGAAATTATCTTTTTATTTAAATCTACTGAAATCAGAATCAATGGATGGTTTTCATATAAAGCCCGATACTTTGTTTCACTTTCCATTAAGGCGCGTTCAAAGGATTTTCTTTTAGTAATATCCCGGCACAATTGAAGAATGGCGTCTTCGCCTTTGTATTTTATTAATGATGCATTTACCTCAAGGCAAATTTCGTTTCTGTTTGATGTAAGACGAAGTGATTCAAAATTATTTTTTGCGTTATCTGATAACAATTCATTAATACGTTTTCTCTCAAACTCTATATCCTTAGATATATCGAACAACTTTTTGCCAATAAATTCCTGTTTTGTATAACCGAAAATATCCGCTGCACTTTTATTAACTTCAAGTATTATTTCATCACGCGGGTGAATAACAAAAATTGCATCGTGAGCAGAATTAAATATTTCTTCAAAGTTAATATTTGATTCTGTTGTTTTTGATTTTTTAATTATCGGCATTTATAGAGATTGATTTTAGTTAAACTTTACTCAAAAATATATTATTAAAGGATATCAATCAAAAGAATTTATTTGAATACTGTCCTTTAAAATGAAAGTTTCCTTTTATTGTAACATCAATTTTGGTGAATTATCTTTACAATATAGAAAATTGAAACTAATATTTACGCGGTTTGATTGAAAAATTATAAATTAATAATTCAGTATGATGGCACAAATTACGCCGGCTGGCAGATACAAAAAAACGCCTCTACCGTGCAGCAAACTATTTCAGATGCTATAAAAACTTTACTGAATGCTGATGTTAATCTTATTGGTTCCGGAAGAACGGATTCCGGGGTTCACGCATTGGGGCAGGCAGCCAATTTCAGAACGGAGAATGAAATAGATATTTACCGCTTTAAGTATTCCTTAAATTCTATTTTGCCTTCAGATATCTCAATTGTTAAAATGGAAGAAGTAGATGAACATTTTCATGCAAGATTTGATGCAAAAAAAAGAAGTTACATTTACATTATTACACAAATGAAATCACCTTTCTATAAAAATTATTCATATCTTTATCCCGTTAAAATTGATTTAGAAAAATTAAACGAACTTAGTAAATTATTTTTAGGTGAAAAGGATTTTACTTCCTTCAGTAAAAAAAAACCTGAGATTGATAATAAAAATTGCACACTGTTTAATTTACGCTGGAAGAAAAAAGGAGATATCATCCTTTTTTATATTCAGGCAAATAGATTCCTTCACGGAATGGTTAGAGCAATTACAGGTACATTATTAAAAGCACAGGAATTAGAAAATCCTGAAGAATTTTTAACAGATATTTTTAACTCAAAAAATCGTGAGGAGGCATATGATTCAGTGCCTTCAAAAGGATTATTTCTATATAAAGTGGAGTATTAGAAATGCTAAATCTAAATTCAAAAGTTGTTTTAATTACAGGTGGCTCAAGGGGAATTGGTGCAGCTTGTGTAAAATATTTTTGTATGTCGGGTGCTTCAGTTGCTTTTACTTATAATTCAAATTCAGCTTTAGCCGCACGTTTGGAAAAACGATATAAAAATATTTCCAAATGCAAATCCTATAAAGTTGATATGACCAAGGAAGAAGAAATTAAAAATACTGTTTATTCTGTTTTAAAAGATTTTGGAAAAATAGATATACTTATCAATAATGCCGGCGTTTGGAAAGAAGGAAAAATTAATAGATTAAGTTTAGCTCAATGGGAAGAAACTCTTAAAGTTAATTTAACCTCTGCATTTTTATTCTGTAAATATGTTGTCCCCGGTATGAAGATAAAAAGATGCGGAAAAATAATTAATATCTCATCAGCTGCGGGGCAAAGAGGTGAGGCGCATTATTCACATTATGCTGCTTCTAAAGGTGGAATGATTTCATTTACGAAATCGCTGGCAAGTGAATTAGGTCCATATAACATAAATGTTAATAGTGTTGCACCCGGCTGGGTTTTAACCGATATGACAAAAAAAGCTTTATCAATTAAAAAATCTCTTGATGAAGAACTTAAAAAAATTCCGCTTGGCCGAATAGCCACCGCTGATGATATCGCTGGGCCTGTTTTATTTCTTGCATCAGATCTGGCGAGACATATAAATGGAGAAATTCTTAACGTTAATGGCGGCGCTGTTTTAGTTGGATAAATCTTTTATGGAATTTTTAGCAAACATACATCCAAAGATTGTACATTTTCCTTTAGCGTTTTTATTGCTTTATCCAATAATGGAATTTTTAGCTTTAATTACTAAAAAGGAATTTTATTCCAAAGCAGCAAATTTATTTTTATTTATTGGAACGATCGGTGCTTTGTTAGCAGTGTTCACAGGCAATCAAGCTTATACTTATATAAAAAATTGGCAAACTGATAATCTGAATATTTTTTATTCACACCAAACTTTTGCTACAATAACGATGTGGTATTTTTCAGGTTTACTTGTTATGAGATTATATCTTTATTTAAAGAAAAAGTTGAATCAGAAAACAGTGTTTATTTTATTTTTGTTAGCATTAGTTGGAAGTTATTTTGTTTATCAAACCGGTAATTACGGTGGTGAACTTGCAAAAAATGTGATTAAACAATCACAATTGAAATAGCAGTTTAATCAATA
>DAIRCT010000081.1:0-6994 GCA_036796535.1 Ignavibacteriaceae bacterium | reverse complement strand
AAGATGTTTTATTAATTTTTATTTATAATGTTAAAATATTTAAAGTACATAACAATTATTTTTATTCTTATATCACCAAATTCATTTAGTGAAAAACCTCCATCAAGTAAAGCCACAGGATTTTTTCTTGGGTTTGGTGTTGGACCAAGAGTTCCGCTTGGAAGTTTTTCAACTACAACTGATTTGGGTTATGGTGTTAATGTAGAGTTTTCATATACTGATAATGAATATCTTCCGGTTTTCCTGTTTGCTACGATTGGCTTTGAGCAATACCCCGGTTCACAAAATTTTTTACAGGAAACTGATTACTCAAATTTTCATACTAATTCATTACCTGTAAACGTTGGAGCAAAATATTATTTTCCACCAATTTTAGAAAATATAGTTCTGTTGATGCCCATTATTCAGGTTTCGGCTTCTTATACTTATTATCAGAAACTTCACGAGTTTGAAAAGGGAACAGGAAGGAATAATTTTTTAGAAGAAAACTCAAAGTTTGGATTTA
Organism: Ignavibacteriaceae bacterium; assembly: GCA_036796535.1. Taxonomy (GTDB): domain Bacteria; phylum Bacteroidota; class Ignavibacteria; order Ignavibacteriales; family Ignavibacteriaceae; genus IGN3. The sequence goes on along the minus strand of DAIRCT010000081.1, from coordinate 6,489 downwards.
GTGCGGGTGCGGGTGTATCCATGTTTATGATGGAAATTTTAGCAGCTTATAATTATAATCAGTCAAATCAATTTCTTTCTTTTGATCTGAAAGTAAGAATACCTTTATACATTAATATGTGAGTTGAAAAATGGAATACAAAAATTTATTAATCGATATCAAAGACGGTATCGCAATCATAACGGTTAACCGCCCTGATAAATTAAACGCACTTAATCATAACACTCTGATTGAACTTCATTCCGCTTTTGAAGAACTTAAAACAAATCAGGAAGTTTATGTGGTTATCTTAACCGGAAGCGGCGAAAAGGCATTTGTTGCCGGTGCTGATATTTCTGAATTAAATAAGCTTGATATGCTTGAAGCCAAAAAGTTTGCTGAGTTTGGTCAAAGTGTTTTTTCTCTGATTGAAAATTTTGATAAACCGGTTATAGCTGCTGTTAACGGATTTGCGCTTGGCGGCGGGTGCGAGTTAGCTCTTTCCTGTCATATAAGATTGGCAAGTGAAAATGCTAAATTTGGTCAGCCCGAAGTTAATCTTGGAATTATTCCCGGTTATGGCGGAACTCAAAGATTAACTCGACTTATAAATTCCGGTCGTGCTATGGAAATGATTTTAACCGGTGATATGATTGATGCATTTGAGGCCAATAAAATTGGATTGGTTAACAAAGTTTATCCATTATCTGATTTAATGAGCAAAGCTTGGGAGATGGCTGTTAAAATTTCAGGCAAAGGTCAGCAGGCGATTCGTTTTGCTGTAAAAGCAATAAATATTGTTGATGAAGTTTCTTCCGCTCAGGGTCAGAATTTTGAAGCAAGTCTTTTTGCTCTCTGCTGCGGTACAGAAGATTTTAAGGAAGGCACATCGGCATTTCTTGAAAAAAGAAAACCATCATTTAAGAATAAATAAAGTTTTAACGAAAAAAGATGTTTGATAATTCAATCTATAAAAAAATTGCTCTGATTCTGTTCGGAGTTGTTTTAGTATTATTGGTATCAAATATCGTTGTAAAAAAAATTTTAGAAAAAGGTGAACAGCCAAAAAACAGATCACCGTTAAGCGGAATTGAAATTGATAAAGTTTTTAATACAGCATTAAAAAATTATGGCTTTTCGGAAAATTGGATTATTAAGAAGAAGATAAAAAATGTAAATGATGACTCTCTTTATGCTTCTTACGTTGTTAAGGTTCCAAAAAATTTACCAATACATTTAATACTTTTAGAACTGCGTGATTTATTTTGGGATGATGATGTTGATATTAAAGCCGAAGAAACCGTACCTAATAACAATACAATCTTAAAATTATTTTCACAAAATCATTTGAAAGTGGCGGTGCAATTCATCTACGATGAAAATACTATCCGCGAATTTGGTACGGTATCTTTTCTTGTTTATAATTTCCCTTCAGAGGATAATGAAAAGATTACTGAACTGCTAAAAACTCCGGAACTTTTTTATGTCGTCTTATCGCCATCGGAAAATTCTAAAAAGCTTTTGACTACATTAAATAAATCCGGTAAACGTTATGCCGTTTTACTTGATGATAATATTACTGAGCTGGATTACAAACTGGATAAAAAATATTCCGATGACAGATTAAAAAGATCAATCAGGGAAATTGTGGGAACGTTTTCTAATGCGGTCTTTTTTATTATTGATGATAAGTCTGATCTTTATGAATCTGATAAATATAAATTTATTGAGAATGAGTTTAGAAAAAGAAACATCAAAATAATTAACGAAAGCAAATTCAATTTACTTGATGCAAATAATATTAATGTTGATGGAAAATTTCAGGACTTTATGCTTACCGTCCAAAAAAAGGATGAAAAAGTTTTATTGGTTAACGCCGATGAATTTCTTTCCATAGCAAAACTCATTCCGGCTTATCGAAAGATAGGATATAAATTTATTTATCCAGGTGATATAATTATTAAAAGATGACTGTTAGATTATATCTCCGTTAAGATCCACCTCTGAAAAATCTAAGTCTAACTCAACCAATCTTTTGTATAAAATTTCCTTGTCGCCAACAAGAACAGTTATCAGATTTTCATTGTTGATAATACCTAAAGCCAGTCTGTCAATTTCATCTTTATTTATCGAATTAATTTTCTGGATATAAGATTTAAAATAATCATCAGGTAAATCATAAAGGATTTTTGCTGAAACATTTGAAAGTATTTGCCTGTAAGTTTCAAAGTTAAGTGGAAACTTTTTTGTGATTGAGGATTTGGCAAATTCCAATTCCTGATCAGTAATGCCATTTTTAATATTATCGAGTTCAAAAAATATTTCCTTCAAGGCATCCACAGTATTTTCAGCATTTACAGAAGTAGCAACCTGAAAAAATCCGGCATCTTTGAAATATTGAAATCTTGAATTAGCGCCGTATGTGTAACCATTTCGCTCGCGCAGATTTAAATTTATTCTGCTTGTAAATTGTCCGCCAAGAATTGCATTAAGTAAAAGTTTTTGAAAATAATCCTTGCTGTTACGTTTTGCGGTAACTTGTCCAACTCTTATTTCGGTTTGAACAGCATCAGCTTTATTATAAATAAAAATCTTTTTTCTTATCGAAGGAGCGCTGTAAGATAAATTCATTTTTGCAGATGATTTATTCCATCCGCCCAAATATTTTTTTATGGTTGTTAATAATTCTGATTTTGTTGCGTTACCAACTACCACTAAAAAGGAATTTTTAGGTGAGAAAAATTTTTGATAGTGATTAACAACATCACTCTTGGTAATTGTTTGAACTGTGTTATCATATCCCATAACAGGGAAGGAATAATTATTATTTTTACCAAAAATAATTTTATCAAAAATCTGATCAGCTAAATATTCAGGTTCATCCTTACTTTGTAAAATCTGCGTGATTAACTTTTTCTTTTCTCTTTCAAAATCATCATCATTAAACGAGGGGTTTAACAGAACTTTGGAAAATAAGTCAAATGATTTTTCAAAATTTTCATACAAACATTGTAAACTAAGATTCATTGAATCGTTATCCGCTGAGACATTAAAATTTGATCCAAGTAAATCAAACTCATCGCTCAGTTCAAGTGCATTTAATCCATCTGCACCCTCATCTAAAACAAGTGATGTTAAATATGCCAATCCTTTTTTGTTCTCAGGATCAAATTTACTTCCTGCATCGATCATCAAATTTAATCGTATCAACGGAAGCTTATCTTTAAAGATGTAAAAAATTTTTAAGCCATTCTCTAATTGTATTTCTTCAATAACAGGTGGAATAAATTCTAATTCCGGCTTGCTTTCAGGTTTCTGTGTTCTGTCAAAGTTCATAACGAATTTTCCTTGGGTGTAATGCGTAATTCAACAAAAGGTTTGGTTAGATAAAGTGCAGCAGCATTTTTTATTGTGTCGTTATCAACCTTATTGTAGCGGTTAAGATCAAACTCAAATGAGTTTGGTTCGTTCAAATAATAATTGTAATGATTAAGATAATCTGCAACCGTATCTAAATTTTGCATTGAATAAATAAAATGTGCTTTTATTCCGTTTTTGGATTTTTCAAGTTCTCTTGGTGAGACTCCATTTTTAATCAATTCATTTATCTCATTCAGAATTACTTCTTTCAACCGATCTAAATTTATTCCGGGTCTTGCTGTTGAGATAATCATAAAATGTCCGCCAAATTTTCCAGAGTACTGAAAAGCAGTTACATCCTGTGCTATCTGCAAATCAAACACGAGTTTTTTATACAATCGGGAATTTTTTGATCCGGATAAAATATCGGATACAACTTCAAGCGGCGCATCATTCAATCCGTAAATAAAATCAGAGTGCCATGCAAGATATATTCTATCAAGCTGAACATTATCTTTTTGCTGAATAAAAATATTTTCTTTTAAGGATGGAACAGGAAAATTTATTTTATGATTGTTATCAAATGGTTGGATTGGTTCAAAGTATTTTGTTATTAAACTGATAGCATTATCTTTTTCAAAATCTCCTGCAATTACAAGGCAGGCATTGTTAGGAGAATAATATTTTTGAAAGAAATTTTTAACATCTTCAAAAGTGTAACTTTCTATATCTTTTAAAAAACCAATTGTAGACCAACTGTAAGGATGGCTTTCCGGATAAAGATTGGTGATAAGTAATTCCCACGCTAATCCATAAGGTTGATTATCATATCTTTCCAACCGTTCATTCTTAACTACATCTTTTTGATTATTTAGTTTCTCTTCAGTTAATGCAGGAAGGAAAAATCCCATTCTGTCGGATTCAAGCCACAAAGCTAATTCAAGATTATTAGCCGGGAGTTTTTCGTAATAATTTGTTCTATCACTGCTTGTTGATCCATTTAAAGTACCGCCTGCTTCCTGAATATATCTAAAATGCATTTCCTTGGGAACATTAGCTGAACCTTGAAACATCATATGCTCAAACAAGTGAGCTAAACCGGTTTTACCTTTGGTTTCGTAGGCAGAGCCAACTTTGTACCAGATGTTTACAGAAACAAGCGGAATTGATTTATCCTCGTATAATATATATTCAAGTCCGTTTTTTAATTTACCTTTTGTGCAGTTAAGATTTAGATGATTCAAAATTTTCCCTGATCTTTCCGTAACACAGATTTTAATCTGTGTTTAATCCATATTGTTAATAAAATCTAATTAGCAGACTAAAGTCTGCGCTACGTTAGTGAAAATTACTTTAACAAAAATTCTATTCGATCAAGCTGCCCATCAATTTTATTATTTGGATAAATGTGGAGTAACTTTGCTAACAATGGATAGATATCAATATTGTTTATTGTTCCTGTTGTGTAGCCATTTTTAAAATCCGGACCAATGGCAAAAAATATTCCGTGCATATCAATAAAATTGTTATCATAACCATGATTTCCACCCCAAATTTTATTTCCTTGTTTTTTGATGTCATTATTAGTCATTAAACTCCAGCCGGATTCTGCAACTAAAATTAATTCCGGTATAAACGGATTTTTTGAAAAATGAAAATACTCCGGCAATTCTTCCTTCTTATAAATTTTAAAATGATTTTCAGATTTTTTTAAAGTTAGATAAACCTCTTCAGTTTTTCCTTTATCGGGAATTACATACATTATTGGACCATAATCCACATATTTAACTTCAAAATTTTCCAAGGTCTTTTCAACATTTATTACTCTATCTTTACTTATATCCGCCATCCCGTGGTCGGAAACAATTATAACATCAGTACTATCGTAGAGGTTAATTTTCTTCAATCCGTCAAAAAGTCTTCCTACCAAACTATCCAATCTCATAATTGCAGAATTAATCTGTGGTGATTGAGTTCCAAATTCGTGTCCGTAAGTATCAGTTGCATCAAAATATAATGTAATAAATTTTGGGCGTTGTGAATATGGAAGAGAAAGCCAGTCAAGAACTCCTTTTACTCTTAAATTATAATTTCTTTTATGTTCATACTTCTCATAATAATCAGGTCTGCGATAATCAAGATTCAATTCTGAACCTGGCCAAAAATAACTTGCAGTAATTACTCCTTGCCTTTTAGCAGTTTCCCAAATCGCTTCACCCTGATACCATTTTGCATTACGAACTGATGAAGTATCTCCCATACTAAATTTTTCTTTTGAAAAAGGATTGATAAAACTATTTGCAATTATGCCGTGATTTTCTGGATATAATCCTGTTACAATTGAATAATGATTCGGAAAAGTTTTCGATGGAAAACACGGTCTTAATGATATTGAATGAACTCCATTTTCTTTGATAAATTCCATATTTGGAGTTATTCCTCGATTAGCATAGTCCCACCGGAATCCATCGAAAGAAATAAGTATTACATAATTGCTGTTTTGGGCAAAACCAGAGACGGTAATGACAAAGAAAAGAATGATTGAAAAACCGCATTTTATTAATTTTTTCATAATAAAACCTAAAAAATTATTGTGTAATTATTGTATAATAAAAAATATTTGATTTTCTACCTGAAACATAAACAAATTTAAAATGCAAATATTATTCGAATATTAATTAAATATTAATTTTAAAAAATTTCGAAAGATTACTTGCATTAAAATATGTTTAGCATAATATTTCACACGCTTATTAAAGAATCTTTTACTGAATTACTTGCTATGCAAATATTTCTAAATAATAAACTACTCTTAAATATCTTATCTCTAAATTATTTCAAGGAGAAATCATGATTAAACGTTACTCAATTCTTTCTTTCTTCTTGCTGATAACCGTAACCACTATTTTATTTCAGGGCAACATTTTTGCTCAAGGTGTTACAACATCAGCAATGAACGGAATGGTGTACGATGGTAAAGGTGAAGCTTTACCCGGCGCTAACATTATTGCGGTTCACGTTCCATCAGGAACCCAATATGGCACTACCTCTCGTGTTGATGGAAAATATAACTTAAACGGTTTAAGACCTGGTGGTCCTTATACTGTTACAGTATCCTTTGTTGGATATAAACCACAACAAACCGAAGTA
>DAIRCT010000080.1:0-13657 GCA_036796535.1 Ignavibacteriaceae bacterium | reverse complement strand
GAGATTATCTTTTAATGATGTATGGTGAAGCTAATATCCGTAAAATGGCAGCACTAAAAAAATCTCTTGATCCGAATCTTATTCTTGGGATTGGAAATATTTTTTCAGAAGATTATTTATAAATAACAAACCCAGTTCCTTTGAGGAACTGGGTTTGTAAAACATAGGAAATATTTTTCCAGGTTGTCACGAACCATTTCGTGACAAAGCACTACAAATATAAAAAGTCACGAAGTGGTTCGTGACTTCCAAGTTTTCATTTCCCAATTTTATAACTCGTACCTTCTTTGCCATCCTGCAAAACAACACCAAGCTCTTTAAGTCTATCGCGAATCGTATCAGAAAGCTGGTAGTTTTTATTTTGTTTTGCTTCAGTTCTAAGTTTTATTAGAAGTTCAACAAGCTCGCCAACAAGTTTATCATCGCCAGTAGTTGTTTTGTTAAAATCAACAATGCCTAAAACATTTTCTGCTGTTTTAGTTAAAAATGTTTTTACATCATTATAAAAACTTACATCAACATTTTCTGTAGAGGCAATTATGCGATTTACTTCTTTTACAAAATCAAAAATAACTGCAACAGCTTGAGAAGTATTTAAATCTTCATCCATTGCTTCTTCAAATCGTTTATAATATGAGTCAAAGTCAAACTCAGGTTTAACTCCAGAAGTGTTTTTCTTCAACTCAGAATTAATCTTATCAACAAGATTGTTAATTTTTTCCAATCCTTTTTCGGCGGAAGCAAGCAGTTCCTCACTAAAGTTTAATGGACCACGATAATAAGCTTGTGAAAAGAATAATCTAACAGCTTCTGCAGAATATTTCTTAAGTATTTCTCTTGCTGTAAAAAAGTTGCCAAGAGATTTAGACATTTTTTCTTCATTGATATTAAGGAAACCGAAATGAAGCCAGTACTTTACAAAAGGTTTTCCGTTCGCTGCTTCACTCTGTGCAATTTCGTTTTCGTGATGCGGGAAAATCAAATCGCTTCCACCAGCGTGGATATCAAATGTTTCTCCAAGATGTTTGCAGCTCATTGCAGAGCATTCGATGTGCCAGCCGGGTCTTCCTTTTCCCCAGGGACTTTCCCAGTATGGCTCTCCATCTTTTGCTTTTTTCCATAATGCAAAATCTAATGGATCTTTCTTTTCTTCATTTACATCTATTCTTGCACCGGCTTCAAGTTCTTCAATATTTTTTCCGCTTAATTTTCCATATTCGTTAAAATGTTTAACATCATAAAAAACATTTCCCTCTTTATTATATGCAAACTTTTTATCCTCAAGCTTCTTGATAATATCTATAATCTCATTCATATGCTCGGTTGCTTTTGGATAAACTGTAGCCCTCTTGATTTTTAATTTTGAAATATCTTCAAAGAAAGCGTTTATGTAATCATTAGTAACATCGACTGTACTTCTTTTTTCTTCATTAGCTTTTTTAATGATCTTATCATCAACATCAGTAAGATTCATAACAAATTTTACTTTATAACCTTTGTACTCAAGATACCTGCGTACAATATCAGCCATAACAAATGAGCGTGCATTGCCGATATGAAAATAATCATAAACGGTTGGACCGCACACATAAAATTTTACTTCGTTTGGATCAATCGGAATAAATTCTTCAACTTTTTTTGTAAGTGTGTTATAAAGCTTTAACATAGTAATAATTTTTTGTTGGATAATTGTTGTTGCAAATATAATTAAGATTAACGGTCATTGCGAGTGATTCGACACGACGAATTCTCACGAAGCAATCAGAAACATGGGTCATTTCTGCCATAGGCATTCCTTCGGAAGAAGGAGTCTTCGACTGAGAAATCTGTTCCATTATTTGATCCAGATTTCTTCCTCCCGCCTTACCGTCGGGCAGGTCGGTCGAAATGACAATCTAGGAAGTTTTTTTATGCCTGCTTTAGTTTTTCCAAAAGCAGTTTAAAATCCGTAGGTAATTCAGAATCAAATCTTACAAACTTATTTGTGTGCGGATGAATAAAGCCCAATGTTTTTGCATGTAATGCCTGCCGAGTCATTATCTCCAAAAGATTTTGAACTCTGCTCTTTAATTTTGGTGATTCAATTCCTGCGTGAATTTTATTTCCGCCATAGGTATGATCACCAAAAATCGGTTTGTTTAAACCTGCAAGATGAACTCTTATCTGATGTGTTCTTCCGGTTTTCAAATTAAGTTTTATATAAGATGTAAACTCGTACTGCTCAATTACTTTATAAAAAGTGGTTGCGTCTTTTCCTTCTTTATCACTTATAGTAAATTTTTTTCTATCACTTTTACTGCGGGTAATTTTAGTACTTATCTCACCTTCTTTTTCTTTAAACTTTCCCCAGCAAATTGCGTGATATTCTCTTTCGATTGAATGCTTTGAAAACTGTGCGGCTAACTTTGCGTGAGTAAAATCATCTTTAGCAACAACAAGCAATCCGCTTGTATCTTTATCTATCCGATGAACAATTCCCGGTCTCCCGCCTTCGTTAGCAGAGCTTAAAGATTTGGTATGATGTAGAAGAGCATTAACAAGCGTTCCGGTGTAATTTGCGTAAGCAGGATGAGCAACCATTCCTGCTGGTTTATTAACAATAATTAGATAATCATCTTCGTAAACAATATCTAATGGAATTTCTTCTGCTTCAACATCTTCTGGTCTTGGAGAAATAACCTGAATAGCTTCAACTTTATCAAACGGCTTTACGTTATAATTTGATTTTACAATAATGCCATTAACTTTTACAAGTCCTGCTTCAATTGCTTTTTGAATTTTTGATCGGGTTACATTTTCGATATGATGAGTAAGAAATGTATCTATTCGTTCTTTTCTTTTGCCTTCCGGCACATCAATCAGGAATTTCTTTTCTGTTATCAGTTTGCTCATTTTCTATCTTTTCCGAAATCACTTTTTCTGAGTTTATTTCACCAGTATGATTATCATCAGGCGATTTAACTTCAACAACGGGACTAATATTTATTGAAGTTGCGCCCGCTAATTTAGTTTCTTTACTTACCTCATCCTGTTCCTGATGTTTTTTATAAAAGAAAATTAAAATCAGCACACCAATTGTAACGGACGCATCTGCAACATTAAAAACAGGCCAGCGATCGTAACTTCTGCCAAACAGAGTGAAATCAAAAAAATCAAAATCAAAAAAATCTACAACTCTTCCATAAAAAATTGGTGCGTAATTGTAAATAACTCCATAAAATGTTCTATCTATCAGGTTACCAACTGCGCCTCCAAGTATAAGTGCAATTGCAATACGTAAGCTCCAGCTTTTATCTTTTATCACATACAAATAAAAAATTAATCCAATGCTGGCAAGTAAAGAAAAGATAGAAATTATTAACTTAAAACTATTTCCCGGATCATAGCCAAATGCCATTCCAGGATTTTCTACAAATGTTATTCTAAAAAAATCACCAAATACCGGAATTATTTGTCCCAGATACATACCATCAAAATTAAAATTAAGGAATGGGAGATAGAAACCTTTAACCAATAATTTTGAAACTTGATCAACAACTACAACAGCAAGAGATATATACAATGCTTTCAATTACTAAAAACTCCTCGATATATAATCATTCAACTTTCCCGCCAAATTAAATTTGTTACTTATTTTTTTTCCTGTTTTTGTTTCATCGGTAAGCATAACTGGCTATGCGGAACAGCCAATAATCTTTCCTTGGGTATTAATGGACAGGTTGGGCATAAATGCTGCGGCTCCTCGATGCAAGCGACACAAATACCGTATGTACCATTATCAATTCTCTTTAGTGCATCTTCAAGATATCCTAAAAATTTATTTTCACGCTGAGCATAAAGAAAAGTTTTTTCCCTTTCCATCGCGTCTGTTCCCTGTTCAGCCATATGAAGTGAATATGGAGAGTTTTCATTAATATACTCACCAGTAGTTGGATCAAGCATTTGCTCTCTTAAGTTTTGCAGCTGCTCAAGAATTTCATCTCTCTTTTCAAGAATTACTTCTCTGAATTGTTCCATATCTTTTTTCCCGTAGCCTTTAATTTTCTTTAAAGCTGCGGCTCTGTTTGCTGCTGCTACTTCGGGTGATATAACGACTTCTTCTGCTTTTTTCTTTGTATGTACCGGCTTTGCTGCTTTTACAACAACCAATTTTTTAGCAACGGATTTCTTTACGGCCGGCTTAGCTTTGGGAGCAACTTTAACTTTTTTAGGTACAGTTTTTTTAACTTCTTTTTTCTTCACAGTTTCTTTCTTAACATTTTTTTTAGTTAAAATTTTCTTTTTAGATTTTTTCATTTTCACTTCTTTTTTAACCGCGGTTTTACCGGTTTTGGAAGAAGATTTTTTTGCGATTTTTTTTACAGATTTTTTCTTTGCCATAATTTGGTCCTCCTCTATTAGAGTTTAACCTTCTCGATGTTAATTAAACACTCAAACTCGCCGATCTTCCAGTCCTGTGTAAATCCGCCATTAGGATTTTTATGCACAGTTAGTTTTTCAGCCAGAGTTTCAGTCGAAATATATTGATTAAAATTAGAAATAGCTTTAATAAATTTTTCATCACCGGAATAATTAACAATTATTTTATCTGTAACATCAAAACCGGCATCTTTTCTCATATTCTGAATTCTATTAACAAACTCCCTTGCCAAACCTTCCTCGATTAGTGTTTCATCAAGTTCAGTATCAATGGCAACGGTTATCCCGGCTTCAGTTTCAACAACCCAACCGGTAATTTCCGAACTTTTTATTTCCACATCATCTTTTGTAATCAAAATATCTTCGCCCTCAATATTAATGGTAATATTTTCACCACTTTCGATTTTTGATATCTCATCTTTACTAAAATTCTTTATCGTTTCTGCAACTGCTTTTACTTTTTTGCCAAATTTTGGTCCGATAGACTTGAAATTTGCCTTAGCAGATTTACTAACAATTTCAGAATCGTCAGTTAAAATAATCAATTCTTTGATATTAACTTCTTCTAAAATTACATCTTTCATTTTAGCGAGTGCCTCGTGTTTGCTTCTATCCAGTGCAACCATAATTTTCTTTAACGGCTGTCGAACCTTCAGATTATTTTTAGCACGAATAGCTCGTGTAAGATAAACAACACTTTGGGCAACTTCCATTTTCTCTTCTAAAACTTTATCCCTGAAGGTTGTTTTAGGAAAGTCAGCAAGATGCACTGATTCATATTTTTCTTTCCCTGTTTCGCCGTTCAGATCAAGATAGATCGCTTCAGATATAAAAGGAGCAAAAGGCGCTGTTAATTTGCAAACTGTTGAAAGACATTCATATAAAGTTTGATAGGCAGAAAGTTTTTCTTTATTCATTTCTGATTTCCAGAATCTTCTCCTGCTTCTTCTTACATACCAGTTTGAAAGCTGATCAATTGTATAATTTGAAATTGCGCGTGCTGCTTTTGTAACATCATAATCATTCATTAGCTGTTCATATTCTTCAACCAAAGCATTTAGTTTAGAAATTATCCAGCGATCAATTTCAGGTCTTTCTTCATATGGAATTAAAGCATCGCTAAAATTAAATTCATCAATGTTAGCATAAAGCGCAAAGAACGAATATGTGTTTACTAAAGTTCCAAAAAATTTTCTTTGTACTTCCGCTAATCCATCCTCATCAAATAATGTTGGACGCCATGGAGGAGAGTTTGTAACCAGATACCATCTGGTTGCGTCTGCACCATATTTATCAAATAATAAAAATGGATCAACTGTGTTGCCGATTGATTTAGACATTTTTCTTCCTGTTTTGTCTAAGATCAATTCGTTAACAATTACATTTTTAAAAGCAACATTATCAAACAACATTGTAGCAATAGCATGCAATGTGTAAAACCATCCCCGTGTCTGATCTATTCCTTCGCAAATAAATTGTGCAGGAAAATATTTCTTTTCAAATTCTTCTTTATTTTCAAATGGATAATGATATTGGGCAAATGGCATAGAGCCCGAATCGAACCAAACATCAATTACTTCCGAAGTACGTTTATAAATCTTTCCGTCTTTTTCAAAGAGAATTTTATCTACAAATGGTTTATGGAGATCAATTTCTTTTAAATCTTTTAATGAAATCTTTTTACCATTTTCTTCGATGAAGCCATGCTTTAATTCTTCAATACTTCCAACAGCAAAAGAATCTCCATCATCACTTACCCAAATTGGTAAAGGTGTTGCCCAGAATCTATCGCGAGATAAAGCCCAATCTTTATTTTCCTCAAGCCAGTTGCCAAATCTTCCGCTTCCAACTTCAGGCGGCTGCCAGTTGATTTGCTTATTTAATTCAACCATTCTATCTGCGATAGAAGTCGTGCGAATAAACCAGGATTCGCGTGCATAATAAATTACAGGCACATCCTGATTACGCCAGCTAAATGGATATGTGTGAATGATTGTTTCTTTTTTATAGAGCTTACCTTCCTTCTTTAATTTTACAATAATTCCAGCGTCAGCATCTTTAACAAACTGTCCGGCAAAATCAATTATTTCATCAGTAAATAATCCACCGCGAGTAACCGGTTGAAGCATTGGCAAGCCATACTTTTTAGAGATTTCATAATCATCTGCACCAAAAGCAGGAGCGATGTGCACAATACCAGAACCATCTTCTGTACTTACAAAATCGCCTTCAATTACATAGAATGCTTTTTTATCAACATCACAATAATCCATTAACTGTTCATACTCAATCCCTGCAAGATCCTTTCCTTTCATCTCATCAATTACTTCATAATCCTGATCTATTACTGATAACCTTTCTTTAGCAAGAATCATTATGTTCTGATCAGTTTTTATTTTTACGTAATCAATATCGGAACCAACTGCGAGTGCAACATTAGAAATTAAAGTCCAGGGCGTTGTTGTCCATACCAGAAAATGTTCATCAGCATTTGCAAGTTTGAACAAGACATAAACGGATGGGTCTTTTGTTTCCCGGTAACCAAGCGCAAGTTCGTGTGAAGAAAGCACTGTCTCCGATTTGGGATCCTGAGGTACAATTTTATAATCTTTATAGATGAGTCCTTTATCAAACAAAGTTTTTAGCGCCCACCAAACTGATTCAATATAATTATTATCAAGAGTAATGTATGCAGATTTAAGATCGATCCAGTAACCCATTCGGGTTGTCATTTTTTCCCAGAGATCAAGATAAGTAAAAACTGACTCGCGGCATTTCTGATTATATTTTTCAATTCCGTATTCAACAACTTCACTTTTATGTTTTATGCCAAGTGATTTCTCAACTTCAATTTCAACCGGAAGACCGTGAGTATCCCATCCTGCTTTTCTGTGAACTCTGTATCCCTGTAAAGTTTTATAACGGCAAACAAGATCTTTTAAAGTACGAGCCATCACGTGATGAATACCGGGCTTTCCATTAGCAGTTGGCGGTCCTTCGTAAAAAGTCCATGATTTATTTTCATCACGTGAAGAAATACTTTTTTCAAATATCTTATTCTCCTGCCAGAACTTTAAAATTTCCTGTTCTAACTGCGGGTAACCTATTTTTTCTAAATTCTGCTTAAACATTATTTAATCGCTGTATATAAAAAATGTACTATAACTCTTCGTATTTTTTAATTAGTTCTTTTTCAATCTGAATAAACTCTTTAAGTTCTTTCTCAATTCTTTCCTTTTTAAGGAAAATATTTTTTGCACTAAGTTCAGCATCATTAACAATTTTTTGTGCCTGAAGTTTTGCTTCTTTTAATGTTAGTTCTGCTTCTTTTTTTGCATCCATCATTGTTTGTTCATAAACTTTTATTTTTTCTTTAAGTACAACGCTTTCACGTTCAGAAGCAAGTATTTCCTGAATTGCCATTCCAAAAAATGCCATAGCACCAAGTGTAATATTGCGTAAGCTGTAAAGAATTATATTTTCAGTTAAAAGCTGTGCCGCTGAAAAATATTCGTTGAAAAAGATTACAATAACAAGACTAACGATTGTGATGGCGATGATTGTAGCAAAAACAATTTTACCTCCGCGATGCCAGCCCAAAATTCTATTGATAAACCAGCCGCAGCTAAAACTAAAAATTGAAAGTACAAACCAAACCGCAAAATTTAACTGTCCGAAATCAAACAGGTTGGTATTTAAAAAATTAGATGCAAATAAAAACGCTGCTAACAAAATTGTTGCACCGTAATTAACTAAAATTGTTTTGGGTGAGAACTTCATTTTATTCTCTTTATTACTTCTTTCATTATTAAGGTCATTTTGGGTTCAGCATTCATTGCCGTTGCAATAATTTCTTCCACATTAACGGGCTTCAAAGTTTCAGGGAAACATTCATCTGTAATAATACTGATTCCAAGAACTTTCATTCCCATATGATTAGCAACTATGTTTTCAGGAATCGTTGACATACCAACAACATCAGCCCCGGTTTGTCTTAAAAATTTATATTCTGCTTTTGTTTCCAGATTTGGACCGGGAACTGCAACATAGACACCTTTGTGAACTTTAATCTTGTTTTCTTTTGCAACTTCTTCTGCAATTTTAATCAAATCAAGTGAATATGGCTCACTCATATCGGGAAATCTTGGACCAAGATCATCTTCATTTTTTCCAATCAAAGGATTATCGCCAAGAAGATTTATATGATCTATCATCAGCATTAAATCGCCTTTGCGGTAAGCGGGATTCATTCCACCGCAAGCATTTGAAACCAGCAAAGTTTCTACGCCAAGAAATTTCATAACACGAACAGGATATGTAATTTGTTTCATTGTATATCCTTCATAGTAATGAAATCTTCCCTGCATTGCCACAACTTTCTGTCCGTTAACAGTACCAAAAATTAATTTACCTTGATGAGATTCCACAGTGGATAAAGGGAAATGCGGTAAATCAGCATAATCAATTTGATGAGAAATATTAATTTCTTTTACAAGTCCGCCTAAGCCAGTACCAAGAATTATTCCGACCGGATATTTATCTTTGGTATAATTTCTAATTACAGCTAATGTTTCATTTATTTTATTTAACAAATCACTCATAAAATTTTATTCAGAATATCATTAATATCAATATCCATTTTTTTAGAATCATCAACTTTCTTTTCCCGTAAATTTTCCTCACCCGCACCTTTAACTTTAAGTTCAAGCAAGTTGGCTTGTGAGCTAACAATAGCTTTTAATCTTGCAATTATAAGATCTTTTTCTTCTCTAAGATTTATAACAGCATTTCTAAGCTCATTAGTATTTTCTCGGGCTTTTTCAATTATTTGCGAAGCTTTTAATTCCGCCTCTTTAATCATAAGGGCTGTTTGCTTTTTTGATGCTTCAAGAGATTTTGTTGATGAATCCTGAGCTTTAAGCAAAGTGTCCTGTAAATTTTTTTCAATTTTTTTGTACTCGGCTAATTGCTCATTAGCAGATTCAAGTTCAGATTTTAAACTTTCGTTTTCTTTTTGTAATTCATCAAGATCATCCGCCAATTTTTCAAGAAAAGATTGTACTTCTTCAGGATCATACCCGCGCATCTTTTTTTGAAATTCCTGTTGTCTGATTTCAATAGGAGATATTTTCAAATCTGCCTCCAATCTTTTGAATAATCTCTTTCACCAAAAATAGCACTGCCAACTCGCAGCATAGTTGCGCCTTCTTCAATTGCTATTTCAAAATCGCTGGTCATTCCCATAGAAAGTTCCGTAAGATTATAACCATTATTGTTAAATTCTTGTTTCAAATTACGCAAATCTCTAAAACTTTTCCTAATAATCTTTTCATCATCAGTTAATGGAGCCATAGTCATCAAACCAACCAAATGAATATTACTTAAATCATAACATCTTTTAACTAATTCTAAAATCTCTGATTTGGTTTTTATACCTGATTTTGTTTCTTCTTCAGAGGTTTTAACTTCAACTAAAATTTTTTGAACTTTATTAAGCTTTTTAGCATGATCATTAATCTCCTCCACAAGCTCAATAGAATCTACAGAATGAATAAACTCTGCTGCTTTTACAGCATATTTAACTTTATTTTTCTGCAAAGTTCCGATCATATGCCAGACAACCGAATTACCAAGTTTTTCAAATTTAAGAAGAAGTTCCTGTGCACGATTCTCGCCAAAATCAGTTAACCCCAAATTTTTCGCTTCAATAATCGCGTCCAAACCAAAATACTTTGAAACAGCAATTAACTTTATTTCCTCAGGATTTCTACCTGCTTTTTTACAACTTTGCTCGATTCTTTTTTTTAATCGAGATAAATTTTCTGCAATCATTTTTAAAATTAGGGTGTGAATTTATCCTGTTAAATTGTAAAAAACAAAGAATTTGCGATGTTTAATTAAGTATTCGCAAATTTGAGCTACAAATATAATCTTAATGTTGATGAAGTGTTAAAAAAATTTCAAAAATTAAATGAGGAATAGAGCAAAATGTAAAGAAAACTTTGCGGTTAAGCGTGGAATGTATTTTAGTAAATACGTTAAATGAGTATAAAGATTATTTACAATTTTGTCATAAGTTTGTCTTGTGTAATCAAAAAAATTTTAATTTATATGAATGATCAAATACCAGAAAACATATTAAAATCATTCCACGAGTTTGTTAATAGGTTTATTCCAACAGACGATAAACTTTTTGATATAATCATCAGCAACTTTGAGTATAAGAAAGTATCCAGAAAAGAGCTTCTGCTGGAAGCCGGTAAAACCGCTAACAAAATTTTCTTTTTACACGAAGGTTTCGTGCGCTTCTTTCATACAAAAAAAGATGGAACCGAAGTAACAAGCGATTTTTATTTTGCACCCGGCTTCATCACATCATTTACAAGTCTAATTGAGCAAAAGCCATCTATAGTAAATATTCAGGCAA
The DNA here is from genome assembly GCA_036796535.1 of Ignavibacteriaceae bacterium. GTDB lineage: Bacteria > Bacteroidota > Ignavibacteria > Ignavibacteriales > Ignavibacteriaceae > IGN3. The sequence goes on along the minus strand of DAIRCT010000080.1, from coordinate 2,811 downwards.
TGGTTAAAATGGATGCGCTGTTTATTAAGTACAAAGATTTAATGGAGTTGTATGATAAAGAACATAAAGTTGAAAGATTAGGAAGACTGCTTGCCGAGCAGGTTTTCATTACATCTGAAAAACATCTTTTAAGTTTTCTAAATGATTTGCCACAGGACCGATACTTGTGGTTGATGAAAGAATACCCGGAATATGTTAAGAATATTCCGCTGCACTATCTTGCCTCTTACCTTGGAATAACCGCCGAATCACTCAGCCGAATAAGAAATCGCTTCACAAAATAAATTCTTAACTTAAGTCAAGAATTTTATCCTCGGTTACAGATTAGTTTTGGTCTGTAATTAATCACTTAAAAATTATTGAGGATAAAATGAAAACAAAAAGTATTATAACTCTTGCAACATTAGTATCAATTATTTCCGGATGCGGTTCAGTTTCCCGGGATAATTTTCACGAGGAATTCTCAAGCCCAATAGAACAAATAATTTACTACTCATCTTTAGCTGGAAATTCTCACAACACACAGCCCTGGTATGTTGAAATTGTAAATGATTCACTTCTTTACCTGAAAGCTGACTTTTCAAGAAAGCTCCATATTGTTGATCCGGATGCACGCGGGCTTTTTATTTCTTTGGGTGCTTTTCTTGAAAACCTAGACCTTGCTGCCGGAAGTCTTGGTTATAAAGCAGACATTGAAATAACCGCACAGCATAAAAACGATTCTAATGTTGCCGTAATTCATCTTAGCAAATCACAAAAGAGCGGATACGATCTTAACCAAATTAAAAACCGCAGAACACTGCGCACGTCATTTCATAAAACAGAAATATCAAAAGATGATTTGAACAAGCTTATCAGTAATAAAAACTCTGAAGTAATTTATTTCTCATCTTCTTCAGAAGAAGGAAAATATATTACAGAGCAAACACTTGCCGCATATATTCAACAAGCCAAAGATGATCAGGCTAAACAAGAGCTTGCAAACTGGATGCGCTTTTCAAACAGCGATGTTGAAAAATATCGCGATGGACTTACAACTTCCGGAATGGGAATAACGGGTTTTAGCGGATTATTTGTGAGAAATTTTTATAAACCGGAAGATTCGATGAAAGATTCTTTCATTAAGACCGGCATTGATAAAACTAAAGAGCAGACTGAAAATTGCGGCGGATGGCTTGTGATCATACAAAATGAAGACAGCCCAGAACGCTGGATAAAAACAGGAAGACTATATGAGAAGCTTAATTTAGCTTGCAGAGATATGATGATCGGCTTTCATCCAATGAACCAAATGATTGAAGAAGATAACTTTGAGAAGAATGCAAATGAACATTTGTCTCTGCCGGGAGTCATTCAATTTGTAGCACGCGTTGGTTATGTGGATGAGTATCCTCCAGCAAACAGTGTGCGTAGGTCTGTAAAAGAAATAATCAGATATGCTGAATAAAAGTAAACAAAAATTTTTAACTCTAAATATTTATAAAGGAAAATCAAATCATGAAAAAATCAATTTTAATAATCGTCGTTTTGTTTGCATCAACAATATGGGCACAACAAATTAATTCTGATTCATTAATAACCAAACAAACCGTAGGCACCGAGCTGGATTTACTTCCATACATAAGCGGTGGATATTACGTGTCAGCGTGGTATGGAGTCGATCAACTTAGATTCAGGGCAATCCTAACAAAAACCACAGTACCTCAATTTGCAGTAGCAGATGGTTATACGGATAATAAACTTAATGTGTATGCATTTATTACTGATTACTTTTTTAAGAAAAATTTTGAGGGATTCTGGATCGGTACCGGACTTGAATACTGGGATTCCCAAATTAGGTATGAACCCGAGAATCAATCTGCATCATACAACAACACCGTTTTTACTTTGGGCGGGGGATATGTGTGGAAGTTCTATGATAATTTTTTTCTGAATCCGTGGGTGGCCTTTCATTACATCATTGGTGGTGATAAAGAAGTGCAGGTTGGAAGCAGCACATTTAAACCAAATGTGTTTACACCGGAAGCATCAATTAAAATCGGCTGGCATTTTTAACAGACTAACTATTTTATATTAGCAAGACAGCAGTTTGATAAAATGATAATTAAATTTGAACAGGAGAATTTAAAATGTTAAAAATATTTTTTCTGATAGTAGTTTTCATCCACGGGATGATTCATATATTAGGTTTTCTTAAAGCATTTCAGCTTGCGGAAATTAACCAGCTTACACAAAATATTTCTAAGCCAATGGGAATACTCTGGCTAATTGCGTTAATACTTTTCCTTATTGCGGCAATTCAATTCATAAGTAATCACGATTTGTGGTGGATAACCGCTCTGGCTGCGGTGATCTTATCACAGGTTCTGATAATTTTATTCTGGCAGGATGCTAAGTTCGGAACAATTCCAAACATCATAATTCTGCTTGTTGCAATTGTTTCTTTTGCTGATTGGAGTTTTAATCGTGATGTGAAAAATGAAATTGCCGAAATGCTTGCACAAAATTCCATTGATAAAAAAGAAATTTTTACGGAAGAAAAAATCATCAACCTTCCTCCAATAGTTCAAAAGTGGTTAAGGAATTCCGGTGCGGTTGGCAAAGAAATGATTCACACTGTTCGGTTAAAGCAAAAAGGACAAATGAAGATGAAGCCCGAACAGGAAAAATGGTACGAAGCAAATGCTGAGCAATATTTTACTGTTGATAATCCTGCATTCATTTGGAAAGTTAAAGTTGATATGATGCCCCTTGTGTTTTTTACTGGTCGGGATAAATTCTCTGATGGCAAAGGAAATATGTTAATTAAAG
>DAIRCT010000079.1:6441-14765 GCA_036796535.1 Ignavibacteriaceae bacterium | reverse complement strand
TGAAGATTTTCCCAAGCTAAAAGTGGGTCACCGGTTCTTTGTTTTTCTTCTCTGTAAGCATCAATCAATGCACCGCGGATAAGCGGATATTTAATTCTGAGCGGGCTGTACAAATACCATGAAAATGAAATTCCTCTTTGGCAGCCGCGCGGTTCGTAAGGAGGCAGACCATCTTCTAACAAAGGATAATCTAATTGCTGAGTTTCCCAAACCACAATTCCTTCTTTAACATGAATTTGCCATGAACATCCGCCTGTGCAATTAACGCCGTGGGTGCTGCGTACAATTTTATCGTGTTGAAATCTGTTTCTGTAAAATTCTTCCCATTTTCTTGTGTCGGGAGAAATTATATCCTTTATCCAACTCATTAGACTGCCATTTAATTATTAAAAAAATTTACGCTGTACTTTTTAACTCTTTGCCACATAAAGAAAAAAATTCCAAGTGCTATATTTATTCCTACAATAATACCAATCAATAAATCAAACTGAGTTTGTAAAGGGCTTAACTGAACTTCTCCTTTGCTATCAGCATAGTATAAAAAAGCAAGTATGTCTTTAACTTCCTGATCAGTTAATTGAGCCGAACCAAACGCATTAACCATAGCAGGGAAGGGCGGATTTCGTAAAATACCATCGACACCAGCAGCACTTAATCGTGAGAAAGCAGTTGTAAGATCCTTTGCTAAAAGTCCTCCGTTAAACATTACCTGATTATTAATATTATGACAGGAAATACAAGCAGGACCACCATTGGTAAGTTTAGTTAAACCTTCAAAAAGATTTTTACCGTTTTCGATATCTGCCGCAGTTATTGAAGCGGCGTTAAAAATTTGCAAGGGAGTTTTTACATTTGGATTATTAACATCGGGGCTGTTGGCAGCGATGTAAGCAACGATTGATTTAATTTGATTATCATTTAGATCCTGATCGGGCATAACGACTTTGTTGTGTTGATTAAAAACTGCTACAGCGGTAGTATCGCCAGACTTAATTACGCTTTGAGAGGATTGAACGAATTTTATAATCCATTCTTCGGTTCTTCTTACCTGTACATTGGCTAAATCGGGACCAATTAATTTTCCTCCTCCAACGGTGTGACAGGCTGTACAGCGTTGTTTAAAAAGCTGCTCACCTTGATTCTGTGCATTCGGCGAAGCAATAAAAGTTAAGAAGCAACTTAGTGTAACCAAGAAATATTTTTTAATCATATCTTCTTTTTATCCTAGGTTAAATCAAATATTATTAAATAAATGTTAGCAAACATAATCGGAATAAAAAGTCCGATATTAAATTAGAAAGATTATTCTCTCTTGTCAAGAAGTATTTTAAAAAAGAATTGATCTTTAATCTTGGGCTGCCTTGAAGTTTATATAAGAGAAAAGTATTACTTCACAATAAATCGTTTAAAATCTGACTTAAGTCAAGGCTTCTAATATTTAATGCAATTAATATTGATTATTGAAAACAGAATAATTATCAATTTCTACAAAGAAGAATATGTTTACTACAGTCAGATATTTTGTAAAAACAAGTTTGGTATTTCTTGTAATTGGCATATTAACCGGATTGCATATGTCGTTTGCCAAATATATTTCACAACAAAGCTATACGCAGGAACTAATCTCTGCACACACTCATGTAATTCTTGTTGGTTCAGTAATGATGATGATTATGGGAGTTGCTCTTTGGTTTTTCCCGCGTGCAGAAAAAGATGATAAAAAATATAATCCCGATTTAATACTGGTTACTTACTGGATGATGACGATTTCAACAGCGCTTAGGTTTATCTTTCAGGTAATTGGAGCATATTATTACATACCGTGGGTTAATGTTTTAATAGTTGTGTTCTCAACTTTTCAGGTGCTTGCAATGATTTTATTCTTTTATTCTATGTGGGGAAGAATAAGAGCGGTTGGAAGTCAATATCGCGAAGCAAAAGGAGAAAAATTTTAATACCAATGATGATTACAGAAGATTGTATCAACTGCGGAGCTTGTGCAGTTGAATGCCCGACTGAAGCAATTTATGAACCGGGTGAGAGCTATGTGTTGCATGGAAAATTTTTTAAACCTGGTTCAAATGAACATTTTTTTATTGTGACCGAAATTTGTGACGAATGTTCTGAGTTTGATCATTTAAAATGTGTTGCAATCTGTCCGATGGATGCAATAAGAGTAGTTTAACTAATCCGATTAAGTGAATATAGAGATGATGTCAATCCCGAAGATGTCATCTTTAAATTATTAAATAATGAATAATAGTCTAAAAGAACACATAGAAAAATTCCTGGATGATTTTATGTTTATTCAGTACAAAGGAAAAGATCATATAATTGCCAGACAATTCTTTCGCGAAACATTTAATGATCTTATTCCTAAATATTTTGAACCTAAACAACATAATTCAGAAATTAAATCAACTGATCTTAATGACGATACGATTTTAAAGAATATAGTAGTAATTGGAGCGGGTTACGGAGGATTGACTGCTTCACTTCGTCTTGCTAGATTATTACGAAAACATCCGTTTTTCAAAGTACATCTGATTGACAAGTATCCTTACCATACGATTAAAACTCAACTGCACGAAGCCGCTGTAAGAAAAGCAGAAGTATCAATTCCACTTTACAAAATATTAAAAAACAGAAATATCCAGTTTCATCTTGGTGAAGTACAAAATATTGATGTAGAGAATAAAACGGTTCAGATAAACGATAAACTGCTTCCTTTTTTATTTTTGATTATTGCAATTGGCAGTAAAGTAAATTACTACAATATTCCAGGAATGGCGGAACATTCTTTCGCTTTACAAACATTGAATGATGCTGACAAAATCTATGAGCATATCTCAAATGTATGTGCGATATCTGCTTCTGAAAAAGATGAAAATATTAGAAGAGAAAATCTTCGTTTTGTAATTGGTGGTGGTGGTTTATCGGGGGTGGAATTTGCCGGAGAATTGGCAGATCACACATCAAAATGCGTTTCTAATTTTAATATAGATAAAAGTAATGTTGAAATAATTCTGATCGAAGCTGCGAATAGATTAGTACCGTTTATGGAACAAAGTTTTTCCGAAAGAATAAAGAAAAGACTTATGGAAAAAGGCGTTAAAATTTTGTTAGGTTCAAAAATTATCAAACGGACAGAGGATGAAGTCTTCCTTTCTAATGATAATCTAATTAAATCTAAAAATTTTATTTGGACAGGTGGAATCCGTATTTCAGATCTAATCAAACGCGGCGGTTTAAAAACAAGTTCGGTTGGTCGTTTAATTGTTGATGAGTATTTACAGGCAGAAGGCAATAAATATATTTATGCAATTGGTGATAGTGCTAATGCAATAAATCCTGTTACAGGAAAATCGGTTCCGGCTGCCGCACAATTTGCTTTACAGCAAGGCAGATTAGCTGCCGAAAATATTTATGCTGAAATTTTTGGCAAGCCTAAGAAATCATATTATCCAAAAGTACTTGGCGAAGTTGTCAGTCTTGGTAAACACCTTGCTATTGGTTGGATGGCTCTTCCGATTTTGAAGAAAGTTACTTTTGTCGGATTTCTTGGAAGATTATTGAAAACTGCTATTAGAGAAAAACATATTATTCTTTTAAGAAAGGAAAGCAGAAATTGGATTACATATTAGATAAAATTAAAATTTTGGAACAAACTGCAGATTGCTTTTTTCTTACCGCAATAACAAAACTGTATTTTTATTGCAAGGAACATGGCAACGTAGCAATCTGAAAGGAATTATTAATAATATGAGTTATCAAGTAAAATATCCTTACGCTTTAGCAGCAATTTTTATATGGATTGGTTTTATTGGGGCAATAAGTTTTATGGAAGCATGGCTTAAATTCAGAGCGCCGGGTATTACTTTGCCTTTGGGACTCGGAATTGGCAGACTTGTATTCAGTGCCTTAAATAAAGTTGAGTGGGTATTAGCATTTGTTATTATCCTGAATTTAATTTTTGCCAAATCTGACATCTTTGCATTAAAAAACCTGGCTTACTTAGTTCCAGTAATCATAATTGCGCTGCAATCTTTTTGGCTGTTACCAAAATTAGATGCAAGGGCAGAACTTTATATTACAGGACAGACTGTTCCAGAATCCAATATTCATTTCGTTTATGTCGCTCTCGAATTTGTTAAAGTTGTAAGCTTAATCATTTACGGAATAATTCTATTTAAACCGGATCAATAAAAAGGAGTGAAAAAATGGATAAAACTATTTTAAAAAACCCCAATATTAAAATTTCAAAGACTGGAAAGACATTCAAAATATTTGAAGTTACCGGCGATTCTGATTGTGTAATGCCGCCTCATTTAAGTACAAAAGAAGCAGTGCTTGTTGTTCAGGAAGGTGACGCAATGATAGAAATTGAGGGGAGAATTAATTATTTAACACAAAATGATGTGTTTGTGATTCCTGCGGGAGCTGTGCACACACTCTCAATAAAAAATAAATTTAAAACAATCGTAATAATGGAACTTGATTCTCAGATTGAATTTGTTAATTAAAAATAAGGAAATAATAATATGAGTGAATTTGAAAACAAAACCGTAGCTGAAATAGTAGCGGATGATTACAGAACAGCTAAAGTACTGGAATCATATAAAATTGATTTTTGCTGCCATGGTAATAAAAAACTTGATGCTGTTTTAAAAGAAAAAAATCTTAATCCCGAAAAATTATTTGCTGAGCTTACATCGGTAAAAAAGCAGAACAATAACGGCTCCATTGATTTTAAATCTCTGCCGTTAGATTTGTTAGCAGATTATATTGAGAAAAAACATCACCGATACGTGGAGGAAAGGTCACCGGAAATTAAACAATATCTTGATAAGCTCTGCAAGGTACACGGAAATAATCATCCCGAACTGTTTGAAATAAATGAACAGTTCAATCAATCTGCAGGTGAGTTAGCAATGCATATGAAAAAGGAAGAATTAATTTTATTTCCTTACATAAAGAGGATGGTGGCGGCTAAGCTTAAACATGAAAAAGTAAAATCACCGCAGTTCGGAACAATAGAAAATCCAATTACTGCTATGATGAGCGAACACGATGTTGAAGGTGAAAGGTTCAAGAAAATTAATGAGTTAACAAGCAATTACTCTGTTCCGGATGATGGCTGCAATACTTATCAATTAACTTATTCTTTGCTTAATGAATTTGAAGAGGATTTGCACATTCATATTCATTTGGAAAATAACATTCTTTTTCCGGATGCTATCAAACTTGAAAAAGAAATGATTGGTAATTGAGAAATAAGTTGTTGAATTATAATTGAGTATTAGGGCAAAATAATGGTAAAAAAACGACAACATTATCATTGCGAGAGTGGTAGCCCGAAGCAAGTTGCGAAAATCTTGATAGATTGCTTCAGTTCGTTCGCAATGACAGAAGTGTACAGTCATTACATTTTGTCACTGCGAGGAACGAAGCAGTCTCACTTTTAGAACTTCTGAGATTACTTCACTCGAGGACTCATTCGCAATGGCAGAAGTGTACAGTCATTGTGAGAGACGATAGTCTCGAAGTCATCTAAATCACTATTAAGTTGATTTAATTAGAAAGGTTAATATTATGGCTGTCGAAAGACCCCTTGCACCAGGTAAAGTTAAGATTGATGATTTAATAAACGAAGATGACCGTCTAACAAAACTTATCTATTCTTATCTTGTCTCTGCAACTGCGTGGCTGATATTCGGAACTCTTGTTGGTTTATATCTGGCAATCAGATTTATTTATCCAGATTTTGGAGTTGCGCAATGGCTTTCTTTCGGAAGGTTAAGACCAATTCACACCAATGTTGTTTTCTGGGGATGGACTTCACTAGCGATGATTGCATTGGCTTTATATGTTATTCCAAGAACAAGTCAAAGACCATTGTTCAGTATCGCACTTGCCAGAAAAGCTCTGTATGTAATAAATGCTTCAATATTAGTTGGAGTAATTTATTTATTTATGGGATATAATAATGGCGGACAGGAGTACCGAGAATTTATCTGGCCAGCAATGATGTTGTTTGCTCTTGGAATAATTTCTCATACATTAAATTTTTATAAAACAATTTCTTTAAGAGGGACAAAAGAAATTTATATTTCGAATTGGTATATACTTGCAGCTTTTTTATGGACGATAGTTGTTGTTGTGATCGCTTACATTCCCTGGTATCAGAATGCTCTTGGTGAAACAGTAATCCAGGGTTACTATATGCATATGGGAGTTGGAATGTGGTTTACTCCGTTGGTATTAGGATTAACTTATTATTTTCTTCCTTTGTTATTAAACAAACCAATTTACTCGTATTCACTTGGTGTGCTGGCATTCTGGACGCAAATGGTTTTTTATTCTTTAATTGGTGCTCATCATTTTGTATTTGCACCAATTCCCTGGTGGTTGCAAACAGTTGCAATTGTTTTTAGCATTGGTATGGTAATTACATTAACGGCAGGAACAGGGAATTTCCTTTTAACTATGAAAGGTAGTTTCAGAAAAGTTGCCCGAAGTTATTCATTACCCTTTATTCTTGTTGGAGTAATATTTTATTTCCTTGCATCGGCTCAGGGTTCTTTAGAAGCTCTAAGAGAATTTAATCAGTACTGGCATTTTACCAACTACACTATCGCTCATTCTCACTTAACAATGTACGGCTTTGTTGTATTTTTAATTTGGGGAGGTATTTATGCTTTATTGCCAAGATTAACCGGAAAAGAACCATCACATTTATTGATTGGAATACATTTCTGGTTCGCATTTCTGGGATTATTGATTTACGGATTTGCTTTAATGATTGGCGGAACAATGCAAGGTAAAAGCTGGATTGAGGGTTTGCCATTTATTCATTCAGTTGAATTGATGATACCTTATTGGATTTGGCGGGCTGTTGGCGGAACTTTTATGTTTACTTCCCATATAATCTTTGCATATAATCTGTATAAAATGAAACCGCTGCCGCATCCGCACAAACAAGTTGATTTAGCAGGTGAACAAATATGAAATTAAATTTTAGTGAAAACCATAAATTACTTTTTAGCATTGTTTTCTTTGGATTTATTGGATTATCAATTTTAATCGCAATCATTCCAGCTATTGAAGTTAATTCAAACGATCCAATGTGCGGTGTAAATACACTTACACCGGCAGAATTTAGAGGATTAAATACTTATGTGTCTGAAGGATGTTTATACTGTCACACTCAACAGGTAAGACCATTGCAGCTTGATAAAGTATTTGGAAGACCATCTTCTCCTTTGGATTATTCTTACTTAACTCCGCTTGATCAAATTAGAATGACTCCGGCAGTTTTAGGCAGTGAAAGAACGGGACCGGATTTAAGCAATATTGGCAACCGTCAACCAAGCGAAATTTGGCACCACATTCATTTATACAATCCAAGAGCTGTTGTTAAATCATCAATTATGCAGGCGTATCCCTGGCTTTATGAAATAAAAGAAAATCCTGATTCAAACGATTTGGTAATTCCCGTACCGGATGAATACGCACCTAAAAACGGAAAAGTTGTTGCAACCCAAAAAGCAAAAGATCTTGTGGCTTATTTGTTATTCTTAAAACAAAAACCAATTGAAGGCATAAGTCAAATAGGAGAATCAACTAATAAAAATTTAACAATCGCAAATGACGGTGCTCAATTATATAATACAAATTGTGCAAGTTGCCATCAACAAAACGGCGAAGGAATCCCTAAAACTTTTCCGCCACTGAAAAATTCTGCAACAGTTAATTCTGATAATCCCGATAAACATATCAGAACAGTTTTGTTTGGATTAAAAGGTGAAGCAATAAATGGAATTGTTTATCCTGCTGAAATGCCTCCGCAAAAAGACAACTTAACTAATGAACAAATTGCAGAAATTATAAATTATGAGCGCAGCAGTTGGGGTAATAATGGTAAAAAAATTACAGTTGATGATGTAAGAAAAATAAGAGCAGAAGGGAAGTGATAATAGTGATTATGATTAGCTTAATTTTTAAGAATATTCTTTCTATCGGACTATTTATTTTACAACACGAGACTATGCAACCTGTAGAAAAAGATTTTTGGTTTTACTTTGTTTATGTGGCTTCAACTTTAATTGTACTAGTAGTGATAATCTTAACAGTAAAATATCTCATCAATCCAAAGGAAGAATCTAAAAATCATATCAAAAGAATAATTCTGGAAGATGAAGGAGAAAACAAAAATTGAGTATTCCTTATAACCAACAGCAAGGCAAGATAGAAGTTTTCTTAGATGATAACAAAGAGCCAATCGCTGTTTACAGTCCGCCTGCAAGATTTGAATTAGACACAAC
>DAIRCT010000079.1:0-6341 GCA_036796535.1 Ignavibacteriaceae bacterium | reverse complement strand
TTAAATATACCACACCAATGCCTGCCTGGGCTGGTCAGCTTTCAGATGAAGAAGTTGCAGCAGTGATAAATCACGAAAGAACAAGCTGGGGAAACAATGCACAGCTTATAAAAGCAGAAGATGTGCAAAAGGTAAGAGAAAATCACAAATGAATATTTCATAAGTCAAAAAGTTTTGTTATTTATAGAAAGAAAAATAATTATGCGATTAGATTGGTATAAAACTTTACCCGAAGGTTATAAAGCCATGCTTGGTTTGCAGCAAGTTGTAGATAAAAGTAGTATTGATCATAAATTGTTAGAACTTATTAAAATCAGGGCATCGCAAATTAATGGCTGTGCTCATTGTCTTGAAATGCATACTAAAGACGCATTGGCACTTGGAGAAAATGACAAGAGAATTTATTTACTATCTGCCTGGCGCGAAACTCCGTTTTATTCTGAACGCGAAAGAGCTGCAATTGCCTGGTGTGAAGCCTTAACAAATTTATCACAAACCGGCACTCCTGATGAAGTGTACTTAGAAGTTGAAAAATTATTTACTTCCACAGAGATTGTTGAATTAACTATGGCAATTGTTACAATAAACAGTTGGAATAGACTGGCTGTTGGTTTTAGATCGGAAGTTGGTAATTATATTTCCAGTTATGAAAAGAATGAATGAGTAATAATTTTTTTAAAACAATTGAAAGGGAAAATAATGGCAGAGCATAAAGTAAAAATACTTGCTATAGAAAGTGTTACTCATAATGTAAAATCATTAAAAGTGGAAAAACCAAAAGGATACAGTTTTATTCCCGGTCAAGCCACTGATGTAGCAATCAATAAACCGGATTTAGCTGATCAAAAAAGATCTTTCACTTTTACAGCACTGAATGATTGGGATTATCTGGAGTTTACAATTAAAATTTATAATGACCACAATGGTGTAACAAAGGAAATTGGAAAACTGAAACGTGGTGATGAACTAATTATTGATGATCCGTGGGGTGCAATAAATTATAAAGGTGAAGGTACGTTTATTGCCGGTGGAGCTGGTGTTACTCCATTCATAGCTATTCTAAGAGATCTTAAGAATAAAAATGAATTAAAAAGTAACAAATTAATTTTTGCCAATAAAACAAGTAAAGATATCATTCTGAAAAATGAATTTGAGAGATTGCTTGGTAATAATTTTATTAATATTCTATCTGGCGAGAAAACAGATCAATACAAATTCGGATTTATCACAAAAGAATTTCTTCAATCAGTTTTAAATAATTTAAATCAGTTTTTTTATCTCTGTGGTCCGGATCCGATGATTGAATTAGTTGAAAAAATACTTGGCGAGTTAAATGTTGATAAAAATAGTATAGTAAAAGAAAAATTTTGATTAAAGAAAGAAAATCCAATGAAATCAGCAATAGAACTTAATGCAGAGATAATTAAAATTACATCACTGATCCAGGAAAAATATCCTGAACTATATGAGTATCTTGGAGAAATGCCCATAACAATACCTACTGATCAAAATCCGATTATTAATAGTCAATCTCTTAATGCTTATTATGAATCACTAGCTGCAATGTTGAACAACTATATTTATTCACACAACCTGGAAAAAGCAAATGAGTCTCAAAGTCAAAAGAGTTTACGATAAACCTGATAAAATAGATGGCTTTAGAATTTTAGTTGATAGACTTTGGCCAAGAGGATTAACAAAAGAAAAAGCAAAAATTGATTTGTGGCTGAAAGAAATTGCTCCGAGCAACGAATTGAGAAAGTGGTATAATCACGATCCTAAAAAGTGGGATACATTTAAAGAAAAATATCGTAAAGAATTAAAAGGAAAAGAAGAACTTGTCGAACAAATAAAAAAGTTAGAAAAAGAAAATCACTCTATAACTCTGCTTTATTCATCTAAAGAAGAAAAATTAAACAACGCTATTGCACTTTCTCATTTTCTGGGAAATCGCCAATAATTCTAAGATATTCTGACTTAAGTCAAGGATTATTAATTATCATAATTATATGTTAGAATCGGATTAAAAACATTTAAGGATTATTTTATGAAAAAATACTGGATTGGATTTTCACTTGTAATAGTTATTTCATTTGCGGTTCTAAGTTGGGTGGGAGTAAAAATTTATCAGCAAAAGCCGCCTATACCCGAAAAAATTGTAACCGAAAGCGGTGTTTTAGTTTTTACAAAATCCGATATTCAGGATGGGCAAAATATCTGGCAGGCAATGGGTGGAATGGAATCCGGTTCCGTTTGGGGACATGGAAGTTATGTTGCACCGGATTGGACTGCCGACTGGCTTCATCGTGAGTTAGTAACTGTTTTGAATATTTGGGCAGCACAAAATTATGACGTCAAATTCAGTAAGCTAACCCCTGAACAGCAATCATCTCTTAAAGCAAAATTAAGAGATATGTATAAAACAAACACTTATAATAATCAGACAGGCGAAATTAAAATTGCCGATGAAAGATTTGATGCAATCAAAGAAAATATTAAGCACTTTAATGATATTTTTACAAATGGTAAAGATGAATATGCAATTCCAAAAAACACATTAAGTGATCCTGAAAAATTACGGAAACTTAATGCATTCTTTTTCTGGAGCGCATGGGCTGCCTCTACCAACAGACCGGGTGATGATGCAACCTTTACGAATAATTGGCCTCACGAAGAATTAATCCAAAATATTGCAACTCCCGATACAATTGTTTGGACAGGTGTTAGTATAATTATGCTTCTGCTGGGTATAGGTGGAATGGCATGGTACTACGCAGCAAACAGAGGCGAAGTTGAGCATAACAAAATTCCCTCAACAGATCCACTGTTAGGAGCAATAGTTACTCCTTCACAAAAAGCTGTAATAAAATATTTTTGGATTGTGTCTGCGTTATTCATACTGCAAATAGTTCTTGGTGTAATTACAGCTCATTACGGAGTTGAAGGCGGTGCCTTTTATGGAATTCCGCTTGCAGAAATTTTTCCTTACGTAATTACAAGAACCTGGCACACTCAGCTTGGTATTTTCTGGATAGCAACTGCCTGGCTTGCTGCAGGTTTGTATATCGCTCCTGCTGTTAGCGGTGTTGAACCTAAAGGACAAAAGCTTGGTGTGAATGTTCTTTTTGTTGCATTATTAATTGTCGTTCTTGGGTCTATGGTCGGCGAATGGTTAAGTATAAAGCATTTATTACCTGATCAGTTTTGGTTTTACTTTGGGCATAGCGGCTACGAATATATTGATCTTGGAAGATTTTTTCAGATCGCTTTGCTTGTCGGATTATTTCTCTGGTTATTTTTGATGTGGCGTGCAATCAGACCTGCTCTTAAGAAAAACGATGAACAAAAACCCATCCTTACTTTATTTCTAATTTCAACAATTGCTATTGCGTCTTTTTATGGCGCTGCTTTGATGTATGGCAAACATACAAATCTCGCTATCGCAGAATACTGGAGGTGGTGGGTTGTACATCTTTGGGTCGAAGGTTTCTTCGAAGTATTTGCAACAGTAGTTATAGCATTTCTTTTTGCAAAACTGCAATTGGTATCTATTAAAACTGCAGGGCAAGCTACTGTGCTTTCAGCTACTATCTTCTTATCTGGTGGAATTATCGGAACTCTTCATCATCTTTATTTTTCCGGTACACCGATGATTGTGCTTTCACTCGGCTCTGTCTTTAGTGCACTTGAAGTTGTTCCATTGATGTTTGTTGGTTATGAAGCATGGGAAAACATTAAACTTTCGCGTGCAACCGAATGGGTAAAAAAATATAAATGGCCCATTAACTTTTTTGTATCGGTTGCATTTTGGAATATGCTCGGGGCAGGTTTATTTGGATTTATGATTAATCCACCAATTGCACTTTATTATATGCAAGGATTAAATACAACACCTCTTCATGGGCATGCCGCACTGTTTGGCGTTTATGGTATGCTTGGTATTGGATTGATGTTATTTTCATTAAGAGGAATTCGCCCTGATATAGAATGGAACGAGAAGCCGCTTAAATGGTCTTTCTGGTTAATCAATTTTGGTTTATTTGCAATGGTAATTTTTAGTCTGCTTCCAGTTGGATTGATGCAAACCTGGGCTTCTGTTGAACATGGTTATTGGTACGCAAGAAGTTCTGAGTTTTTACAAACAAGCATTATGCAAACATTAAGATGGTTAAGAGCTTTTGGTGATACCATTTTTGCTATCGGAGCAGTGATACTGGTTTACTTTGTTTTTCAACTCTCATTAAAATTTAAAAAAGAAAAATCAAAAAAAGGATAGGCAGGATATTTATGAGTGAATTAATTAATAAAGAACTTCTTGTTGATGCAATAAATTATCAGAACGGATCAATAGTAAGCAAACAAATAATTAAAAAACCAAACGGAAATATTACTCTTTTTGCTTTTGATAAAGATGAATCATTAACAGAGCATACTTCACCTTATGAAGCAGTAGTTTACATGGTTGATGGCGAAATGGAAATAAAGATTGGTGGAAATCCATATAATGTTAAAGCAGGTGAAATATTGGTAATGCCGCCCGACGTTCCTCACGGATTAAAGGCAACAGTTAAATCCAAAATGCTTTTAACGATGATTAAATAAAAGCAAAAATATTATTTGATATTTTGTATTTGCGTATTTATTTTTAATCAGACAATTTAATCTGGTTTTGAATATGACAGTTTTCTTTTCTAAAAAATGTGAATATGGTTTGCAGGCAATTCTTTATATGGCTGCACAAGGTAATGGCTGTATTTGTCCGGCAGAAGAAATTTCTAAAAAGCTGAATATTCCTAAAGAATTTATTTCAAAAATTTTGCAAAGCTTAACTGAGAGCGGAATCATTGAATCAAAAAAAGGGAAATCTGGTGGATTTAAACTTGCGAAGCATCCATCAAAAATAAAATTGATTGACATTGTAGATGCGATAGATGGATTGGATAGCTTTAATTCCTGTGTACTCGGATTTCCAAACTGTTCACCGGAAAAACCGTGTCCTGTTCACGAACAGTGGGGTGAACTTAGGGTTAAAGCTTATGAAATGCTTAGTTCAGAAACGATCGATAAGTTCAAAGAAAAAACATTGAACAAGATAAATGTAATCTAAAATTTTTAATTAAAAATCAGATTATAATATCTGATATTAACCTTAAATTTATTATGAACACGCTAACAAAACCAATTGAGAAAATCGGAAGTTTTAATTTGAAAAAAGAATCAAATAGAAATTCAATTGATTTTAAAGACGTAACAATCAATCCGATTATACAAAACGAAAACAATATTGCCGCCCAAAGAAAAGCAAAAAAGAAAATAATCAGAAATGACGAAAAAGGAATTCAACAGATAAGATTTATAATCCAATCTTTATTTGCACTTCTTTGTGTCTGGATTGGAATTGAGTTTTATTTGTTTAATCAATACTTAGAAACAAACGGCGCAGCAGCATTTTACTCACGCCCTCCTGGTGTTGATGGATTTTTACCAATCAGTTCATTTATGAGCTTTTATTATTTTCTTCAAACAGGTATAATTCACTGGGCGCATCCGGCGGGATTTTTTATTTTTCTTGCAATACTATTAATCTCTCTGGTGTTCGGAAAATCATTTTGCAGTTGGTTTTGTCCAATTGGTTTTATATCCGAGCTTGTTGGAGATTTTGGAGAAAAGATTTTTAAGCGAAGATTAAAACTTCCTAAATGGTTGGATTATCCTTTGAGAAGTTTAAAGTATTTATTACTTGGGTTTTTAGTTTACTCAGTTATTTTTTTAATGACTGATCTTGCATTGAAAGCATTTCTTGACAGCCCATACAACCAGGTTTCAGATGTAAAGATGTACTACTTTTTTGCGCATATCTCTCAAACTGCCTTAATTGTTATTGCAGTTCTATTTGTGCTCTCAATATTTATAAGAAGTTTTTGGTGTAGATTTTTATGTCCATACGGGGCACTGCTTGGAATTTTTTCTTTACTCAGTCCAAATAAAATACAACGCAATCCTAAAAGCTGCATTGATTGCGGTCTTTGCAATAAAGCATGTCCTTCTTTTATAAAAGTGGATAAAGTTAAAACAGTTATATCTGATGAATGTTCAACTTGCTTAAACTGTGTTGATGTTTGTCCGGTTAAAGATACTCTTGAACTGAAATCAATTCTACCCGGAAGAAAAAAAATTAACAAGAAATATGTTGCTATTGGAGTTGTAGTGATTTTTATGATTGTTACCGGTTTTGGAATGCTTACCGATCACTGGCAGAATAAAATTACAAAAGAAGAATATTTGATGCATTATAAATATATGAACAGTTATGGGCATCCAACGGGTGTAAAAGAATTTAA
>DAIRCT010000078.1:0-14879 GCA_036796535.1 Ignavibacteriaceae bacterium | reverse complement strand
AAACTAAAACTAGTTAACAACAAACTTAGTTTGTTAGAAACATTTGAAAACAATTATCCAGACAGAGATTACACTGTTAAACATATTGCACCAGAGTTTACTTCGCTGTGCCCTAAAACCGGGCAGCCGGATTTTGCAACTATAACTCTTGAGTACATTCCGGATAAATTGTGTGTTGAGTTAAAATCTTATAAGTTCTATTTGCAATCTTATCGCAACGATGGAATTTTTTTTGAAAGTGTAACAAACAAAATTCTTGATGATCTTGTTGAAGTTACTAAACCCCGATATATGAAAATTACTGCCGAGTTTAATACCCGCGGAGGAATTTCTTCTGTTATCGAAGCAGAATATGAAAATGAAGATTATTGGGATTTTGATGACGATGATGAATTTGATGATGACGATTTTCTTAAAAACTAAAAAACAAATTGAATCAAAGAATGATTGTATGGATGCATGGTTGCATGGTATTAAATTGTAATATTATAGTCATGCAATCATACAATCGCGAATCAATACTATTTTATATGCGCTTGAATTATTTGCTATCACTTTAATCAAAGTAAATTAATATTAAAGAATTATGCTTCGACTTCTTGAAATAAAAAAAGGTTTTTTAAAAGACCGAATAGAATTGTTTGATCAATTTACCGGAAGTTCGGATGCTCTTATCTTTAGTAAAAATTATAGTATGCTTATTGAAGATACTATCAGAATAATTCTTGGTGATAAAAAAATTCCATTTGTTTTAGCTTCTGCCGGCAGTTTTAGCAGACGTGAACTTTCGCCTTACTCCGATATCGACCTGATGATAATTTCAGAATCTATTGAAAAAGATAATGAGGATATAAAAAGTCTTATTACAAGTTTATGGGATGGCGGTATTGAAGCTTCACATACTGTGCGAGAGATTTCCGACATCCCAAAATATCTATCCAACGATCTTCATACATTTACCCAGTTCTTTGAGACCAGATTTATTACGGGCAATGCTTTACTATATGACAAATGGAATAACGAATTACTTAATGCTGTTGATGAGGATTCTAAAAAATTATTGATAACAAATTTTGTTGAGGATGTACGACAGCGTCACGAAAAATATGGCGACTCACCTAAAATGCTTGAGCCAAATGTTAAAATGTCTGCCGGCGGCTTGCGCGATTTTCAATCAATTGAGTGGATGATGATGATTAGCAACAAACAATTGCTAAATTCCCAGCACGAACTAACACAGGCGGAAATCTTCATCAACCATCTTAACAGAAATAAACTAACAACTCCTGCTGAATGTAAACGACTCCTTGAAAGTTACAAGTTAGTTCTTTCCATCAGACATCTTTTACATATAACCACAAAATCCAAAACAGACAGATTCGAATTTTCCGGGCAAATGAAATTAGCACCATTATTTGGTTACAAGGATATTGATCTGATGGGTTTTATGAAAAATTATTTTTCTGCAGCCAACATTATTTTTCGTGTTAGCCATTCGATAATCAAAAAATATAAAGTGGAATATGTTAATCCTGTGCCGGATTCCCTTTCATACGATCTTGATGAGGATTTCTATATCAAAAACAAAGTTATATTTTTGAAGAAGAAAGAACCTTTAACACTTTCTGATATTTTTAGAGTTTTTTATTATCGTGCTTATCACAATGCCGGATTTGATGATTACTTGCGCACAAAAATAATTGAAGCAACTGAAAATGCGGGAGAGAATAATTGGACACAACCGGAATCGTCTGTTTTTTTTAGAGAGATTTTAAAATTTCCCCGCCACGTTGGATCAACTTTATCTATAATGAACGAACTTGGTGTGCTTGGTGCGTTCATGCCGGAGTTTGCAGATCTTAATGGATTTATGCAGCACGGCGTTTATCATTGTTACACTGCAGATGAACATACTTTAATTACAATTAAAAATCTTGAAAAGCTTTATAACCAAAATTCTCCTTTCGGAAAATTATATAATTCAATTAAAGATAAAGAAATATTAAACCTCGCTTTGCTGCTGCACGATATTGCTAAACCAATAAATATTTCCGGGCATGAAATAATCGGAGCGGAAGTTGCTTCATCAATAATGATGCGGCTCGGATATGAAGAAGAAGAAATAGACAAAGTTAGTTTTCTTGTTAAAAATCATTTGTTAATGGAACAGGTTGCATTTAGAAGAAATTTGAATGACCCGGAAACTTTAAATGTTTTTACTTCAAAATTCAACTCGCTTGAAGAACTGGATTTACTTTATCTGATGACTTACGCAGATCTTTCAGCAGTTAATCCTGCTGTGTGGACTTCGTGGAAATCAGAATTGCTTTCTGAACTGTATAGAAAAAGTAAAGCCATGCTTGAAGATAAAATTTCGGGTGAGGAATTGCTTTACTCAACAATTTATTCTGCACCAAAAGATATTACAAAGCATTCAAATAAAATCACTGAGACTAATGTGTTAAATCATTTTGATTCCTTGAATGATGATCTTGGATACATAAATCATTTTACTGATGAAGAAATTGCGCTTCATATTGAAGAAATTGAAAAAGGTGAAAGTCTTTCTGTTATCTTTAAGGAGCTTGATGATTTTACAAACATCACAGTAATTACAAAAGATTTTCCTTCGCTGCTTTCAAAATTATGCGGTGTACTTGCAATAAATGATGCAAACATTCACACGGCTAAAATATTTACCCGCAAAGATGACGTTGTTATTGATACATTTCTTGTTACTGATTTCAGGACTCACAAAAGAATTGAAGAAACTAAATATTCAAAGATAAAAGAAGACTTCCACTCAGTAATTAACGGATTTATGCAGCTTCATCAAGAAGTTGCAAAATTAAAATCACGCTGGTGGCGTATCGAAAATAAATTGTTTAAAAGATCCGGACAGATTAAAATTAATTTTGAAAAACACGATCGCTACACTATCATTGATGTTTATTCGCCGGACCGATTAGGATTTTTGTATCACGTAACCAATAAAATGAATGAGCTTGGATTAATAATTTATTTTGCTAAAATTTCTACAAAAGGCGATGATATAGTGGATTCGTTTTATGTGCTGGATAGAAATGGTCATAAGGTTTCTCCAAGTGATTATGAGTTTATTAAATCTGAGCTTACTGAAACCATCGCTCAAATTTTATAATTGAAAGCTCATCAATTTTTCACGCTGTCTGACTTTTCAGTATTTCAATTTTCTCAGCACCGGGTAACTGAAATAGACTTTGTAAAATAAATAAACGATGAAAGATAAATCCGAAATAATTAGGTTTTTTGCTATTAAAGTATTCTGGAGACTTCTGAAAAATAGATTTCGAATTGACTATCATTCTCGCGATCCGTTAGCTAACGGACGGGAATCTAATTAATGATCAATGGATACCTGCCTGCTCATCTCGCAAAGTGCGGAGATGAAGCGGGCCGGCAAAGGTAGGTTTACACAGTAATGACGCATTGAATTTTTCAGAAGTCTCTTTCAATTTATTAAATGACGATTAGAATTTTTTTAGATGATGTTTACAGAAAATCCCCAAACTCCTTTAAATGAAATTATTGATTCAAGATTACACAACAGTAAGATTAAACTTTTCATCAAAAGAGAAGACCTGATCGACCCATACATTTCCGGTAATAAGTGGTTCAAATTAAAATACAATTTAATTGAAGCACGAAAACTTGGTTATGATAAGCTTTTAACTTTCGGCGGCGCATATTCAAATCATATTTATTCAACTGCTGCAGCAGGAAAACTTTTTGGGTTTGAAACAATTGGTGTTATCAGGGGCGAAGAACACCTTCCCCTTAATCCTACTTTAAGTTTTGCTAAATCCTGCGGAATGAAATTTCATTATTTAGATAGAAAATCATACAGGAATAAATACGATGAAAAAAATATTGAACAGTTAAAATATGAGTATGGTAAATTTTATTTAATTCCGGAAGGCGGATCAAATCAACTTGCGGTAAAAGGTTGTGCAGAAATTATTCCTCGCATAAATATTCAGTTTGATTTTGTTTGCGCAGCTTGCGGTACCGGCGGAACATTAGCCGGTATAATATTAGGGTTGGATTCTCATGCCAGCGCAATTGGTTTTTCAGTTTTAAAGGGTGGAGATTTTTTAAATGATAATATTAAAAACTTTTTATCACGATTCGGAAAACAAAATCTTTCTAACTGGAATATTAATTTAGATTATCACTTTGGTGGTTATGCAAAAGTATCAAAACAGCTATTAGATTTTTGTTCTGATTTCAAAACTCAACATAAAATTGAAATTGAACCTATTTATACCGGCAAAATGTTGTTCGGGATTTTTGATCTAATTAAAAAAAATTACTTCCCGGCTAATTCTGTAATTGTTGTAATTCATTCAGGTGGTTTACAGGGCTTGAAAGGTTTGGAACAAAGAGGATTGCTAAATAATCTTAATCATATTAGCAAAGAACAATAAATAATTGTTGGTACAGTTTAATTTTTAATTTTATTAGATTAGTCCCGAATTTTGAATTTCTTATTTTTCTTTAAACAAATATTCATCAACAATAATTTTAATTTACAGGATAGAAAATGGCGAACGACACTCCTGAACCCAACCAAAATTTCTTCAAAAATATACTTAAAGAAATCACTCAACCATTTATTGATTTATTCAAATCATCGCGCGCAATTTGGGGTGTTAACCTTTCCTATCTTCTGGAAGGAATAACTTACTTTGGCGTTGTTGGCTATCTGGTTATTTACTTTACCGATTTCATAAAACTTGATGATATCAGTGCCGGGCAAATGGTGGGATTTCAAACTGCAGGTATAACGCTGGCAATGCTATTTTTAGGAGCTACGGTTGATTGGATAGGCGTTAGAAAATCTTTACTGTATTCACTTTTCTTTATGCTGATTGGAAGAATATTCCTTACACTTGCACCAACGATTACACATAATACCGGCTTGTGGTCTTCCGCCCATTTGGTTGCTATGCTCGGAATATTCGGAATAATTTTGGGATATGGAATTTATCAGCCCGCTGCTTATACCGCAATAAAACAATTCACAACTGAAAAAACATCTGCTATGGGTTATGCAATGCTTTATGCAATTATGAACCTCGGTGGATTTTTACCCGGAATTATTGCCCCACCGATTAGAAAAGCTTTTCCTACCGAACAAGCCGGCATTCTTGCAGTTATGTGGGTTTACGTTGGTCTAACTGTTTTGGGAATTATTGTAGTTGCCGTTATCCTTACAAAAAAAACTATTGAAAAAACAATAAGAGAAGTAAGCACTGAAACAGCAGAAAAAATTGAAGCAGACAAAAAAGCGGAAGATGAAAAATCTGCTAAAGAAAAAATAATGTTTTATCTAAAAAATTTTCCAATCAAAGATTACCGGTTTATGTTTTTCATTTTTATTCTGATTCCGGTTCAAACATTATTTGCGCATAACTGGTTAACGCTTCCGGTTTATTTTAAAAGAGCATTTACAGGAGTTGTAGCCGATAATTTTGAGTTCTTCACAAACTTTAATCCTATTTTAATTTTTATTTTAACACCGATGGTTGCTGCCTTAACAACAAAGCGTGATACTTATAATATGATGATTTACGGAACATTTGTTATGGCCTTCCCAACTTTTATTCTTGCGCTGGGTCCAAGTATTTATACAGTTTTTGCTTATCTGATTTTGATGACGATAGGCGAAGCAATGTGGCAGCCAAGATTTTTACAGTGGGTCGCCGAGATTGCACCAAAGGGAATGACAGGAATTTATATGGGCATCGGACAGTTTCCCTGGTTCTTAACAAAAGTGGTTACAAGCTTATACTCCGGTTGGTTCTTAATGCATTACGCTCCGGAAGGAGTTGAACCATCTCAAATGCATACAGAAACTATGTGGCTGATTTATGGATGCATTGCAATGATTAGCAGCATTAGTTTATTTCTTGCACGCGGATGGATGAGAAAAGGATTTAAGACAAAGCACGTTGAGTAAAAATATTTTTATAAGTTTGATAAAGTAAAACGTATTAAATCTTAACCGAGCTAAATATATTTTAAAATCAATCAGAGGATATTTGATATGAATAAAAGAATCTTTATTCTAATTTTCGCTTTACAAATATCCTCAGTTTTATTCTGGGGGTGTTCATCACTTTCATACGAAAAGATATATCCAACCCTCGGCGATGGAAAATACGACAGCGAATTTCCATATAAATCTTCTTCAGATGAATTAACAAAAATCAGTGAAACAATCCAAAGAGTTAACTCCACAGCTTTTTATAAAATATACATCTTTGATGACGCCAGCAGATATACTCTTAAAGATCTTGAAGGAAAACAACTTGATAAAATTTCTGTATCAGAAGCGTTAGCAGATAATTCTTCAGCCGGTACTGCGATTACAGTTTACTCTGAAAATGGAAACATTGCCCTATTATCATGTGCTCACACAATTACTTTTCCAGACACAATTCTGGCATACAGATTAAGCCCTGATGGAATAGCAACAAAGTTTTTAGAATCAATCTCTATAAAAGAAAAACAGGTAATTTATATAGCAGGATTTCCGGAAGGCAGCCAGGTTGAAGTACTTGCTAAAGATGATCGGCTTGATATTGCGGTACTGGGAAGAAAATATAATTCACTTAATAAAATATTCTTGCCTGCGTTCAAATATCCAATAGGCAAGGCGAAGGAAGTTGAATGGGGAACTTTTGTTTATATTTTTGGTTATCCGATAAATTTCAAATTAATTACAAAAGCTATTGTAAGCAGTCCCAGACGGGATGAAAATGGCTCCTTTATTGTTGATGCTGTGATAAATCCCGGCTTTAGCGGCGGACCTGTTCTGGCAATTCGTGATGGCGTTCCTAATTTTGAATTTATAGGAATTGTTCAATGGGTACCGGAAGAAGAAGAGAATTTATTGTATCCGGAAGATTTAAGAAATAAGACTAATTACAATCCTGTTGTTCCGTATAAAGGAAATATATTTGTAAGAAAACATTCTTCCATAAGATATGGCATAGCTAAGATTATTCCTGTTGAAAGCATTATGGATTTTCTTCTTCAAAATAAATCTTATCTTAATAGTAAAGGATTTTATATTTTTCAGTAAAAATATTTCACTAAAGAATTATTCTTAAAATTTATTTCCACCATTACTGGAATTTGAATTGACAAAGGAATTTGAAAGAGTTGCAATAAATACTATCTGCCCGATTTGCAAAAAAAATGTTTCTGAAATTTGGGTTGCTAAACTTGATTCCGTAATTGGAGTAAGATATGCATATATCTGTGTTAGTTGTAAAAATTTAATTAAGATAACCAAAGAAAAATTTTTAAACGCAAATCAAATTAGCCAATCTGTTCTAACCTCTTAAATTAGTAGTGCTGACTTCTAACAAATCCGGAAAAGTTTTATCAGATAATTTTGGGGAAATATTTTATTCTAAAATAACGCTGGCGCCAAGGCAATAATCATCTTTATAAAACACTGCAAACTGACCAGGCGCTATTCCACAATCTTCTTTATTAAGTCTTACCATCGCTTGATCATTATCAAACATCAAATTACATTCATAATAATTTTCGCCGTGTCTTATTTTTACTCGATAATTTCCATCTAAAGGTTTTTCTCCCGATATCCAATTAAACTTACCAACTTTAAATTCGCTGCGTGCACGATTGACCAGGTTTTCTCTTGATATGTAAACGATATTATTTTTTATATCTTTTTGAACAACGTACCAGGGACCGCCGCCTAATCTTAATCCGGATCGTTGCCCTATTGTATAATAATAATATCCTTTATGTTTCCCCATCACTTTATTGGAGTCAACATCAATAATATCACCTTCAATTTCGCCAAGATGATGTTTGATAAAATCATTAAATTTTATTTTTCCAAGGAAACAAATTCCCTGGCTATCTTTTCTAATCATATTAGGCAGATTATATTTTTCAGCAAGTTCTCTAACTTGTCTTTTCTTAAAAGTTCCGATTGGGAAAAGAGCTCTGCTTAATTGCTGCTGTGTTAGATATGCTAAAAAATAGGTCTGGTCTTTTATAGGATCAGGCGATGTTTTTAAAAAATATTTATCATCTGCAAATTCAACCTTTGCATAATGACCGGATGCAACTTTCTCAAATGAATTATCAATCTTATTTATAAATTGTCCGAACTTAATTAATCTGTTACAAAACATATCCGGATTTGGTGTTCTTCCTTCTTTCACTTCAGAAATTGTATATGATACAACGGAATCCCAATATTCTGTTTGCATATTAACAGTTTCAAGCCGCACATTTGCTTGCTTACAAACGGCATGTGCAAATTCCAGATCTTCTTCCCAGGGACAGTTTCCAAGGAAAGAAAATTCATCTTGCAACCAGATCTTTAAATAGAATGCGGTGACATCGTGCCCCTGATCTTTGAGCAATCGTAATGCAACAGAACTATCAACTCCGCCGGAAAGCAGAACAGCAATTTTCATTTATTCTTTTTCTCAGGTTTAATTTTGATTGATTCCAATTTAATAATTATATCGTCATAAATTTTTTTATCTACTTTACTCAATATCAGAGTAACCAGTTTACTCGAGTTTTTCATTCTATCAAAAAATCCGATGCAAATTTTATTTTTGCCATCGCAGATTTTTAGCAGCCCGCGATATTTCCCTTCGAAAATGCCGCCTGTTAAAGATTCAATATCTTTATAATAAATTGTTACTGTCTTACTTCGAAAGAGAAAATTTGTGCATACAATTTTTTGATCATCTGCTTCAATTTTATATGGAACAAGTTTATAAAAAATAAAATATGATTTGTTTATGTAGTATAAAAGAAATAGCGAAACGACAAATGGAAGAATTAGTGTCAGATTTTTATCAATATTGATAGCTAATGGAATAATATAAAATATAAGCAGCAATGATATAACCACATTTGCATATCTATAAATAAATCTCCAAAAGAATGAATAAGTAAAAGTTTGCATAATTCTGATTTTTTTGTTTTCAATTTATTGAAATTCTCTAAAGCAAAACAGATAAAAAAGGGCTCGTGTGAGCCCTTAGAATTTCAGGTAAGTAATAGATAGAAATAATTCAATTAAATTTTACAGTAACCTTTTCTTTCGTTTCAACTTTAATTCCTGGTAATCCACCCACCAGCTTCTCAAAGCTTTCCAGCGAGGCAGGTTTACTTTTTTGTAACTCCTCTAAAATTTCTTTGTGTTTTAATATTTCAGAGAAATCAACATCCATCAATGTTATGGTTGAACCATTTGTGTGAGTTGCATCTGTTTGAACTATGTTGCCGTTAAAGTTAAACGATAATGAAATTTTCATTCCATCAAACATATCAATTACTTTCTGCATTTGGACTGCATTAAATGTAGAATCTTCTACTTCAGTTGAATTTTCTGTAGTATCATCTATGCTTGAATTTTCTTCATTTTTTGGTTGTTTAGGAAAATTAATAACAAGTATTGATGGATTGCCTTTATAAAAATCAAATGTTAAATCTTCACCCTGAATACTATCGGTAGCAGCCATCTCATCATTACCCAAGGGCATCTTATCTTCCGGACTTGGATTGATTTTTATTTTATTAATATCTGCAAATGAATAGATAACTTTAAACCCTTCATAACCGTCAATCAAAATTTTCTCTCCTGAAATATATTTAACACCTTCGCCAAAGGAAGATTGTCTTGCTTTAAGCTCTTCTTCATTAAATATTTTAAAATCCTGCCCCTTAGTCGAATCAAAAGCCAATATAAATTCTTTCATCATATCAATGACACTATTTTTCATTAAAAATGTTTCTTCAATAGTACCTGAACCATCTTTGTTAAGATTAACTTTTGTGTTAACCTGAATACATCCCGCAAAAATTGCCGAAGAAATTATTGCCAAGAATATAAGTTTGATTTTATTCATTGCCTGCCTTATTTATTTTTATAAAAGATTACTTGCCAATTCCGCTAATTCAGATCGTTCGCCTTTTTCCAGATTTATATGAGCATAAAGTTTTTGTCCTTTAAATTTATCAATCAGATATGAAAGACCATTTGATTGCCCATCAAGATATGGATGGTCTATCTGATAAATATCCCCTGTAAAAACCACCTTAGCACCTTCACCGGCACGCGTGATAATTGTTTTTATTTCGTGCGGCGTAAGATTCTGAGCTTCATCAACAATAAAGAAAATTCTTTGAAGACTTCTTCCACGAATATAAGATAATGGTTCGATAACAAGCTTTTGATCTTTAATCATTGTATCAATTGCCTGGTGCTGTTTATCGTGTTCCGGAAATTGATCTTGTATAACTTTTAAATTATCCCACAACGGCTGCATATACGGCGCAAGTTTACTTTCCACATCGCCCGGAAGGTAACCGATATCTTTATTACTTAATGGAACAATTGGTCTAGCTATAAAAATTTGTCTATAATGTTTTTTTACTGCAAGTGCGCACGCTAACGCTAAAAGAGTTTTGCCCGTTCCTGCTTTACCAGTCATCGAAACAAGTTGAATTGCTGGATTGATTAGTGCATCAACCGCAAATGTTTGCTCGGCGTTGCGTGGAGTGATGCCGTAAACATTTGTTTTATCCACCCTTACTATGAATTCTTTGTTCTGATCAAGATGCGCAAGCACTGAACGATTTGTATTTTTTAAAATGTAATATTTGTTTGGCAGTGCTTCGCCGTTTAACATTTTTAAAAACGGTTTTGCCGGTACCTGATACGGCGGTTGAAAAAGTTTAATTAATAATTCATCATCAACACTTTCAACAATTCCTTTACCGCTGTAAAGCTCTTCAATACTTTTTACTCTGTCGGTCGTGTAATCTTCTGCAGGAATACCAAGTGCCTTGGCTTTCATTCTAAGATTTACATCCTTGGTTACAAGTATAACCTGAGATTTTCCTTCAAGTTTTGAATGCCATTCATACGCAACACTTAATACGCGATGATCGGGTGTATCGTCTCTGAATGCATCACGAATTGCAGGTGCTAATCCTCTTGATATTGCAATTCTTAATTTACCTCTTCCCTTGCCCATAGAAATTCCACCATTAAACAGCGCTGATCCTGTCATTGAATCAAGTGTTCGGGCAAACTCACGTGCATTTAAGTTTATAACCTGGCTGCCGCGTTTAAAATGATCCAGCTCTTCAATTACTGCAAGCGGAACAATTACATCATTTTCCTGAAACATCTTAATCGAATCTGCATCGTGAAGAATTACATTTGTATCAAGTATAAAAGTCTTTGGAGCTTTTTTTATTTGGTTTGATTTTTTATTAATTGACATAGGGATTTGTTTAAATTTATTATATGATTAATTATAGGTATATGATTCCTGAAGAGGAATGCAGTATAATTCTGGTAAGAAAATATTTCAGTTTGAATTAGAATACCACTACTACGTTTGTAATTTACTTGCAAAAATCCGAAAGAAGATTATCAATATCAAATCAGGGCACAATAAATTATTTTAGAACAAATTATTTCAATTTTGGGGAATCGTCAGAATAAATTCACTGCCTGCATTTACTTTACTCTTAACTTCAATTTGCCAGTTTAGTTTTTCAACTAACTCTTTAACCAAAACCAATCCTAACCCCGTGCCGGGCTCGCCCATCGTTCCTCTTCCTGTGGAGATCTTTCCCAATAAAAATATGTTTCTCAATTGTGATTCTTCGATCCCAATTCCATGATCTTTAACAGTAAAGATATATTTATCATTATCAGGAACTAACTTAATATTTATTTCACTAAGCTGATTTGAAAATTTAATTGCATTATTAATTAGGTTTCCAATAATTGTCTGAAAAATAAATTTGTCTGTTGTAATTTTAATATCGTTTGGTATATCAATATTAAGTTTGATTTTTTTGTTTCTTGCAGCTTGCAGATGAGGAAAAACAGCCATTTCTACAATGTCTGTCATTAAAATTTCTTCAAGATAAACATCAATTTTGTTATTGGAAAGTCTTGCCCAAGTGAGCAAATTTTCTAAAAGTCTTATAAGATTTTTGGATGATGCACTCATTTGACTTATAATTTCTTTTTTATCATCCTCACTTATTTTTTCATAATCCTGCTCCAGCAGATCGGAAATGTTAACAAAAGCGGCTATTGGATTTCTGAGATCATGAGCAATTATAGAAAAGAATTTATCCTTAGTCGCATTCAGTTCCGCAAGTGTTTTATTTTTTTCAGTTATCTCTTTATGATTACTTTCAATCTCTTCATTTTTGAGCACTAATAGATTTTTTGTCTTTAATATTTTGTTTCTGTTTCTTAACAAGAGCCAGATAAAAATAATTGAAGCAATCATAAATAAAGAGATTATAAGTGCAATTATCTTTTGCGAAAAAATAATTTTCTTTTGTAGTTTATTTTCATTCAATAATAATTCTGTTTCTCGATCTTTTTGTTTTACTTCGTATTTCGTTTGAAGCTCAGCTATTTTTTCATTATTAGAAATAGAAAAAAGACTATCGCTATACTGCTTATATTTTGTGTGATACTCGTAAGCTTTTTTAAAATCCTTAGCATTAGAATAAAGTAATGCATACTCACCATAAATGGCACTTAAATCAGGTAATGATTTTATCTCATAAGCTAACTTCAATGCTTCATCTAAATATTTAATAGCTCTAACTGTATTTTTAGTTTTGTTATAAAATTTCCCCAGATCAGTCAGAGCATGAATTATTTCAAGTTTGTAGTTAATACTTCGTGCAAGTTTTAAAGATTCTAAAAAATAGTCTTCGGCAGCTAAATAATTGCCTTTATCCAATTGCAAGTAACCCAAACTAGAGTAAGCCCAAATAAGACTTTTCGAATCGTGTGAAAGTTTAGAGTTTTCAATAGCTTTTTTAAGAAATTCTTCTGCTTTTTTGTTATCCTTTAATTTAAGGTAAACCTCGGCAATATAACTTTGAAGTAAAGCTAATGATGCTACGTTATTATTATCGACGTATTTAAGTGCCTCGTAATAATACTTTAAACATTTTTCGCTATCACCATTATTATCATACATAATCCCGATGTTTAAAAGCGTATTTAATATTGTTGTTTTATCACCAATTTTTTTTGCATACTCAAGTGAACGAAGGAATGTATCAAAAGCAAGATCAACATTTCCATGCATTTGATGATTTATAGCTTGTGAATTAAAGACCTTAATAAGACTAAGTGAATCTTTATACTCCTCATAAATCGGAATAGCTTGATTATAATACTTGCTGGACTGTTCGATATCACCAAGATGCCATAACGCAACACCTTTGTTAAATAAAGCATCCGCTTTACTCCAGCGGTTATTAGTTTTATCTGCCAGTAAAATTGCGTCATCAAGATACTTAATCGCTTCATTTGGATTTTCTGAGGAAAGGAAATAACCTATTTCTATTAAAAGTTTTATTCTTTGTTTTCCTTCCGATTTGTCAAGCTTAATTTTTAATGAATCAACCTGAGTTTGAGATTGAATAAAATTGGAAAGGAACAGGAGCCAGAAGAATATTAGAATTATTTTACTTTTCATGAAGACTAAAATTTTTTGCGTATAATTTTTAAGCGTTAAAATTTTAAAAGCTATCGGATTTATAATTTATTATCATATATTTGTGTTTAAAAATAAGAATGCCATTGCTCAAAAACTATTTAGAATATTTAGATGATTTAAAGTATTAAGCCACTTTTAGGGTGGCTATTTTTTTATCTGAAAGAATTTACTCAGCCATGGATAAACAAAAAACAAAAGCCAAACTTATTCTAGAAGACGGAACTGAATTTTCCGGCTACAGTTTTGGATACGAAGGAAACACAAATGGCGAAGTTGTGTTTAACACAGGGATGGTTGGCTATCCGGAAACATTAACCGATCCATCTTACCGCGGACAAATTCTTGTTTGCACTTATCCGTTAATCGGTAACTATGGAATTCCATCCAAAGAAAAAGAAAACGGATTGCTAAAAAATTTTGAGTCTGATAATATCCATATTCGTGCTTTAATCGTATCTGATTATTCATTTGAATATTCTCATTGGAGTGCTGAACGAAGTTTATCGGATTGGCTGATTGAAGAAAAAATTCCTGCAATTTACGGGATTGATACAAGAATGCTTACCAGAAAGCTCCGCGATAAAGGAACAATGCTTGGAAAGATTAATGTGGAGTCCACCTCGAAGGTGGCCTCCACTTTTGATGATTTTGAAGATCCTAATAAAAGAGATCTGGTTGGTGAAGTAAGTGTTAAAGCACCTATTGAATATAAAGCCGGTAAGAAAAAAGTAATTCTTGTTGATTGCGGAACAAAGAATAACATTATCCGTGCTTTTCTTGGAAGAAACATATCAGTCATTCGTGTTCCATACAATTATGATTTTAATTCCATCAAAGCTGATGGAATAATGTTATCAAACGGACCGGGTGATCCGAAGATGAATAAAATTACGATTGAAAATACTAAGCGAGCAATGGAGAAGACTACCCCAATTTTAGGAATTTGTCTTGGCTCGCAGATACTTGCACTTGCGGCAGGATTCGATACATACAAATTAAAATATGGTCATCGCGGACACAATCAGCCGTGTAATGAACTTGGAACAAAACGCTGCTACATCACTTCGCAAAATCATGGCTATGCTGTTGATGCAAAAACTTTAGCACAGGATTGGCGCGAGTGGTTTGTTAATGATAACGATGGAACTAATGAAGGAATAATTCATATATCAAAACCATTTTTTGCATCGCAGTTTCATCCGGAAGCATCTCCCGGTCCGGATGATTGCGAATTTATATTTGATATGTTTGTTAGGGTATTATGAATGCCCATCCCCA
>DAIRCT010000077.1:0-15027 GCA_036796535.1 Ignavibacteriaceae bacterium | reverse complement strand
ACAGACCAATCAATCGGCATTAAAAAAATATTTAATTGGTCCTAATGAAAAATCAGTTTTTGAATATCTTGCAAAGAATGAAAGAATATCGGTTAAAGAGTTGAGCAGACTTGTTAATATTTCTGAAAGAAGAGCCTCAAGAACTTTGGTAAAAATGGTAAGGGCAAATCTTTTGATGATTCACACAAAAGATAATGGGGAAGAGTTTTTTACTGCGGCGATGTGAGCGCAAAGTAGAGCGCGTATAGAAAAAAGTGTCTTTAATTAAACCTTATCTCAATCTTATCAGCTTCAATAGATTGTTCAATTTTAAGTGGCTCTGAGTTATCTTCGAAGTGATATTTTAAATTATTCGGTTCAATAATTATATCAAAGTCTTTTACTATTTCATCCTTTGTCGAAAAAACAAATACCTTAGTAGTTTCTCCATAGTTCAGCACTTTTATTAAATACTCCTTATCATTATCAACAAAAGTCTTTGTTGTCATCTTCGGTTTTAATTCTGTTGAAGCTGCAGCCAGACGATTACAATTTTGTTTTGTCTTCACCGGCACTTTTAATTGATACAGATGTATAACATTTGATAAACTGTAAGCAGGAATTTTATTTGCAATTTTTTTCTTTAATGCATCATCATGCTTACTGTCTAAATTAAACTTAAGTTCTCTATAAAACTCTAGTATCTCTCCAAATGAATTATCGGATTCAATTATATCCTTCTTTTCACCAGTAACACTTTCTGGAAAAAAAATGTAACAAAACAAATCCTGTTCATCAATTGTGATATTTTCTTTTTTGTCTTTCATACTAGCTAAGTAATACTCCTAAACCTATGATTTGCGGAAAACGTAAATCAGAATTTATTCTGATTTTTTTGTTGCATATAATTATAATAATCTCAGACTAATTTGCAAGGGCAAAATGAGCTATGCGATAAACCCACTATTTTAACTGTTCTGCAATTTCTTTCTTTAATATTTTAAATAAGTACTCAAACAAATTCTGATATTTTATTTCGTAATCTCTAAAATTTAACTCCGGAAACTGCTCTAAAAAATATTTATGCAAACCTTGATTTATTCCCCCGTCTCTCATATCAAATACAATTTTGTTAAGTGCTTCTTTAATTCTTTCTGCTTCAATTTCACTTACTTTTCCTTTTTCAATATAACTCTTCTGCATTTTTTCATAGCAGATATCCATTGCTTTTTTTGTAATAGATTCTATTTCACTTTCATTTTCATTTGAATAACTATCTGCAAGTTCAAATTCACCAGCTTTTACTGACTTAATTTTCATTACTAATGCATTAAGTGGTATTGCTGGAGCTTTATTTGAATTAATCTTTATGTAATCAAAAATTTCTGATACAACATTTTTATTACTCTTGAATACACTTATTGGTAATTCATTTATAAATGAACTATCCGGTAAATTCCTTATACCCATATTCCCTATACCATTACTCCTCATTGCATCTTCACCTATCCCCTCAAGAATAAACGTAGTTCCAAGAATCCGCTTCTTTTGATAGCAATTTTTTTCAATAAGATAAGTAATAGAATCCAGAATTTTTGAAAAGAAAGGATCCGATTGTCTTAATAGTTCAGATACATACTTCTCCGTACTTTTTGAAACCAATCTATTAAGAAAAAATTGTGCGGTTTCCTCGTTTCCGATAGGCGGGTCCCAATCCTTAAAAGCCTTTATGATCCTTATAAACTCTCCTGATTCATTTCTCTCGAACAGAGAAGCAATGGCATCTATAGCCATTTCCTGCAGAGTACTATCTTCAGCAAGAAATACTCTGCTTAGGTTTTTGTATCTGTACTTAAGGTATGTCATTGCAATTTTGTAGGACTGTTCAATCAGATGGTTAATCTCGGGGCGAGTTGTTTTATTCTCGCAAATTGATTGGAGTATTGCCAAAACAGAATAAGTGCTTTTCATACAACACAAAAGTACAAAAAAGATTTTCAAAAAAAAGTTTTGACATTTTCCGAAAGTAATTGGATTGGGGGTATTGAAATGATTGTAAATTAATTTTATCAAAACTTTCCAATAGGAGTTCTTATGAAAAAGGGTATACTTCTGTTAACAATTTTTATGATAGCCAATCTTTATTCTCAAAACTGGGAAATGAAATTTAAATCAGTATTCGAGTCTGTTTCATTTCCAGATGATAATATTGGTTGGGCTGTTGGATTTGAAGGATACAGTCACATAGGTATAATTTATAAAACAACAGATGGAGGTGACCACTGGATAAGGCAATATGCAATTAATGGCTTTGAGTTATATTCTGTTTATTTTATGGATATTATGACTGGATGGGTTTGTGGTTATAATGGTCTGTTGCTTAAAACTACTGACGGTGGTGAAAATTGGGTAGTACAAACAAGTAACACAAATCATCTCTTACAAATAATGTATTGGTTAGATCAAAATAATGGATGGATTGTTACTGCAGATGGCTCTTCTGTCCTTAGAACTACCAACGGGGGTAACGATTGGACAATTACTTGGACTGGTACATTTTGGTGGTTAGGTAATATCTGTTTCGTAAATAGTAACATAGGTTGGGTAGTCGGTGATCATGGAACAATACGTAAAACTACAGATGGAGGCAGTACTTGGAACAATCAGATAAGTGGGACCACTGCCGTGCTTAGAGGTGTCTGTTTTATCGATAGTTTGACGGGCTGGACTGTCGGAGGACATTATGATAGATCTTGCGTTATTCTCAAGACTACAGATGGTGGATTAAACTGGATAGAACAAACAAGTCCCATTAACTGGCATCTCATGTCTGTTCAATTTGTTGATGCAAATAATGGATGGGCAGTTGGATTTGGTGGAACAATTATAAAAACAACAGATGGTGGAGAAAATTGGACAGAAGTTCCGCTCCCCCTTATCGAACGTAGTGATTTATTTCAAATTACATTTCACAAAATAAGTTCAAATAATTATATAGGTTGGATCTGTGGTTTTGGTTCAAGTATCTACAAATCTGATGTCATTACAAGCAGTGCTAGGGAACTGGAAGGTAATCAGTCCCCAACTATGTTCAAATTATTTCAAAACTATCCCAACCCGTTTAACCCCTCCACGGTAATCCAATACCAAGTTGCAAAACAAGGTAATGTTGAAGTTACAGTCTTTGATATCAGTGGTCGTGCGGTGAAAACATTGTTAAACACTGAACAGTACCCTGGTTCTTATACGGTACAGTGGGATGGTAAAAACAACGAGGGGAACCAAGTGTCAAGTGGAACTTATTTTTACCAAGTCAAGTCAGATAATGTTCAGCTTGTAAATAAAATGCTGCTGCTAAAGTAATTTTACTTTAAGAGATTCTGGTGGCTGTCGTGGTTAAAACTGCGGCAGCTTTTTATTTATCTAAATCTTCCCTCTTAACCCATTTTCCACTTTCCCAATAAAGAATACTATTCTTAATAATATTTTTATATTCTTCAGTATCAGTATATGGTAAATTAAGTATATTATGTGCTACAAGTGTGTCTCGCAGAACTCTGAATCTGCTTTCTATAAAAGGTGTCACTTCTTTGAAATCAGAACTAATATGAAATTGGATGCTAGACGATCTATCATCATGGAAGTTGTTGAAATTAAATCTATATGCATTTTGATTATTAGTAAACAAAGGTATTTCATAATCCAGCTTAGGTGTTCTTTGATTATAATAATTATCATAGTCAGTTTTAGGAAATCTAATATATGCTTTCATTTTAGATATCGGGTAGTTCCTTATTAGATAATCTTCTGTAGATGGTCTTACTTTATTTGTAGTGTCAATTTCATATACAAACAAAACAACATCCTCATATCCATTGTCAAATCCTAATCCGATCATTTCAGGATTTCCATCAT
This sequence comes from Ignavibacteriaceae bacterium, assembly GCA_036796535.1. Lineage (GTDB taxonomy): Bacteria > Bacteroidota > Ignavibacteria > Ignavibacteriales > Ignavibacteriaceae > IGN3. The sequence continues at coordinate 11,133 of DAIRCT010000077.1, read as the reverse complement.
TATCAATATCTCTAACTAGCCCACCTGTTATATGTCCACTTGCCCAAAAAACACCAGATAACTTTAAACCAGTTTTTAAATCAATTCTATATATCGCGGAACTAAACGATGGTCCATTTGATGAAAATAAAAATAAACTTTTATGTTCTTTAAATGTCAGTGTATCAATAATGCTTATCCCATATTCAGGACTAAGTTTTTCTCTTTTTGCAAAAATCTCATCGTTGAATGCATATTTCCAAATTATTTCCCCTTTTGCAGAATAGCATCTTAATGTATCATCCGTTGTTTTATTATTTATAATTTGATTTGTAATCAACACTTCATTCAATCCATCGTTATTAATATCTATGATTCTTGTCAAGCAATTCAAATAATTTTGTTCTATTATTTTTGGGTTTAAAGGAATTATAACCTTTTCCCATAAAACCCTTCCATTTTTATTTTTAACATACAATAAATTTCCATCTGTTGTTAAACTTGACGGATTATCATCAAAATCCATTACAAATAAATAAGCAAATAGTATTGCAAGTAAAACTGTAGCTACAGCACTAATCCAATTCTTCTTTATAAACTTTCCTGTGCGTACTACAACTTTCTGCCTTTTTATATCAACAACATCTCTTCTGTTGATTACATCTTTGATATCCTCAACAGGAATAAGTTTTAGTTTTCTATTGGGATAGCTTTTCTTTAACTGAGTTAAGGCAAAGTAAGCGTAAGTTTCTTCGCACTTAGGGAAAACAAACGTGTCTATTTCAGAAAAGAAAACCGCAGCAACTTTTCTTTTAATTATTTCTTCACTTGTACATAAAACTTCGCCGGCTTCTGTTACTCCACCTGTAAATGCACTTCGTTCTTTTAGATTGATAATATAAGCAGTGTTATAAAACTTTAACATTCGTTCAAGGAATGAAAGTGTTAATGCAATGCCCAGTGAGTTGCCTTCATAAAATCCTTGCTTCTTATCAAAACTGATAATTACTTCGTGATACTTGAATGGTTTCTTAATATATTTTTTTGAAAGACTAAAAGCTAATAACCAGGATCTACGACATTGTTCTGATATTCTTTTTTCAATTTCCTTTTCGCTTGGCACAATTATAAACTTATCAGCATCAACTGATTTATTTATTCTTACCGTTATTGATTCAAGAGTGCCATAAAAATCACTTGGTGCTTCGTCATCAATTAAAGGGAAAAAAGCTTTGCGCTCAATGATATCTTGATACTCTTTACCTTCTAGTATAAAGGCTAACTTTTGCTTTTGTTTTTCAATTCGTTCAGTTTCAGAAATAAGTTCTGAGTGTTTTTCTTTAATTAAACTAAGTGTGATGAGTTTTTTTAATTGCTGTAGTAGATTGTCTGTAAACTTAGGATTGGTTCCAAAGATTTCAAACATTTGAATTGAATTAAGATAATCATCGATAAATTCATTTAAAAAAGCTTCATTGTAATTTGCATTGTCTAAAGAAAGTACCTTTTCAAAATAACTCTGGTAAAGAGAAAGTCTAAGATTATTAGAAGTTGTTTCAAGAGTCTTTTCGATCAGTTCTGATCTTAAAGATTCTAATTCAAATAAATCTGGTTTGGAATTCACTTGCTTACCAACTTCATAAAAGATTTTTACAAAAATAGTTTGTAAATAGAACTATCAAAAGCAATCGCAGGAAAAGATTCCTGTGCTACCATTAAACGTCAATCAATGAATCAAATACTTTTCTCAATTCAAAAATTGCAATTCCATAAGCAACGGCAACATTAAGAGATTGTTTAATTCCATATTGCGGAATCTCAATTGAGTAATCACATAAATCTAAAACCTCTTGCGATACGCCGGTGATTTCATTTCCTACAATAAGGCAAAGTGGAAAATCGTTTTTTGTTAATGTGTAATAAGGTTTACTGTTTTCAGTTAACTCAAGCGCACAAATTTTTATTCCTTTTGCTTTTAAATCTTTAACAGCATCAACCGGATTTTTAATATAATCCCATCTTACACTTTGTGTTGAGCCGAGTGCAGTTTTTAAAACATCTTTGTTGCCTGTCTGTGCTGTCATTCCGAATCCCTCTTCAGAGGGTGAGGAATCTGTTCCTCTATTTGTAAAATCAGATTTCTCGCTCGATGACTCACTCGAAATGACATTTGAAGAATTATCTTGATTTGTTGTAATTGGTGGATGTGGAGTGTAGCCGCATAAAATAAGTTTTTCAATCATAGCCGCATCGGATGTTCTGAAGATAGAACCAACATTATAAGAGCTTCTGATAGAGTTTAGTAATACATAAACCGGCAGTTTTTTTACTTTATGAAGCGTCTCTAACGAGCTTCTGTTTTCGGAAATTTCATCGTGAGTAAGTTTACGCATTTCAAACTCACTCTCCTTCGGATAGGGCAGGAGTGAGGTTTTTAATTGCTAATTGTCCGCAAGCTGCCGCGATATCATCACCCTGAGTGTAACGAACTGTTGTAAAGATATCATTTGCCCGAAGTTTATTTACAAACTCTTCAATTCTAAATCTTGGAGATGGCTCTAGTTCGTGTGCAAGTCCCGTTGGACTCATATGCGAAATAGAATTAAACGGAATGATATTTAAAATACAAGGAATTGATTTACATAAACGCATCAGGGCATTTAAATCATCAACACGATCGTTAATATCTTTTAGCATAACATATTCAAAAGTAATTCTTGTACCTGTTTGATTTGCAAAATATCTAACAGCTTCAAGGTTATCACTTAAAGAATATTTTTTATTGATAGGCATAATTTTAGTTCTTGTTTCTTCAAACAATGAATGCAGAGAAAGAGCAAGCTTTACTTTTATTCCGCTGTCAGCCAGTTCAATTATTTTGGGTGCAATGCCGGCTGTTGAAACAGTAACTCTTCTTAAACTAATGTCTTTAGTTTTTTCTTCGCCAAATATTTGTAACGATTTAATTGTGTTTGTGTAGTTTAATAATGGTTCGCCCATTCCCATATAAACAATGTTTGTAATAGGAATTTTATTCCAATTTTTTGATGCAAGTAGATACTGATCAAAAATTTCACCCGATGTTAAATTTCTTTTATAACCCATCAAACCTGTTGCACAAAACTGACAATCCAGCGGGCAGCCAACCTGTGTGGAAATACAAAGCGTAGTTCGTTTTGCTTCAGGAATAATAACTGATTCAATTAGATAGTTATCGTGTGTTTTGAAGAGATATTTTTTTGTTCCTGTTCTTCGGGAAATTTCTGAAGATACTAATGTAAGCGTGTTTAGATCGCAGTAATCATTTAATTTTTTTCTAAGATAAATTGGAAGTGTGGACATCTCATCAAAGCTTTGAGCCATATGTCCGTAAATCCATTCAAAGACCTGCTCACCTCTGAATTTTTTTTCCCCGGCAACAATAAAAAAATCTTTTAGTTCATTAAGCGTTAAACCTTTTAGCATCGTTTTGCCAATCGGTTCCTCAGTTTTAGTTTGTTCCATCATAACATTTTATTTAAATAAGATTTGTTAAACCATACCAACCTAACAAAAATCCCCAAGATTGATACATATGAATTATTAGCTTATTTTTGAATTAAAATAAATACCCGAGTTCGACGGGCTAAAATTAAATGGTTTTTACAAAAATAAAAAGGATTCATTATGAATTTTCAACTATCTGAGGATCACTTACTGATCCAGGAATCCGCAAGAGATTTTGCGCAAAATGAAATCGCACCCACCGCAGTTCAAAGAGACAAAGATGCCACATTTCCTTATGAAATCGTAAAAAAGCTTGGCGAGCTTGGTTTTATGGGCATGATGGTTCCACCAGAATATGGCGGCGCCGGTTTAGATACAATAAGTTATGTACTTGCTATGATTGAAATATCCAAGGTAGATGCAAGTCTGGGTGTAATAATGTCTGTTAATAATTCTTTGGTTTGCCATGGATTGGAAGAGTATGGCTCAGATTTTATTAAACAAAAATATCTTATTCCTTTAGCTAAGGGTGAAAAACTCGGTGCATTTGCTCTATCTGAACCTGAAGCTGGCAGCGATGCAACAAAACAAAAAACTACTGCAGATAGAGAAGGTGATTTTTTTGTTTTAAACGGAATTAAAAACTGGATTACTAACGGTTCTACTGCCGATTATTATTTAGTGATGGCATCTACCAATAAAGAATTGGCTCATAAAGGTATTTCAACTATTCTTGTTGAAAAAGGAACACCCGGATTTAATCACGGCGTTAAGGAAGATAAACTTGGAATACGCAGCTCTGATACTTGCTCACTGACTTTTGAGAATTGTAAAGTTCCTGCAGAAAATCTTATTTGGCAGGAAGGTAAAGGATTTAATTTTGCAATGAATACTCTTAATGGCGGAAGAATCGGAATTGCTTCTCAGGCAATCGGAATTGCAGAAGCATCTCTTGATGCTGCGGTTAAATATGCAAAACAAAGAAAAGCATTCGGGCAAACAATTTCCAATTTTCAGGCAATTCAATTTATGCTTGCTGATATGTCTGTTAGAGTTGATGCGGCGAAAATGCTTACACTAAAAGCTGCTGCTTTAAAGGATGCAAAAAAAACTTACTACAAAGAAGCCGCAATGGCAAAACTTTACGCATCAAAAATTGCTGTGCAAAATGCTCTTGATGCAATTCAGATTCATGGCGGTTATGGTTATGTGCGGGAGTATTTAGTTGAGCGTTATTTACGCGATGCTAAAATTACAGAAATTTATGAAGGCACATCTGAGATTCAAAAAATAGTTATTGCAAGAGCATTACTTGATAATAAATAGGAAATATTACTTAATCCTTTTTTTTCTTTTACAGCTTTCTGTTTTCGCTCAAACCGATTGGGTTAGATGGGAAAAATCTAACCCAACATATCAAATTAAAAACTCTTACATCGAGAGAGATTATGATCTTTCAATCAATTCAATTTCAGATTTAATTATTAAACCAATTTTTAATTCTTACTGGTTTTTTGTTTCTGATGTTGACGGCGCAAATTGTCCATTTCAACCTTCGTGCTCAAGCTTTTTATTGCAATCAGTAAAGAAAACAAATTTCGCTCAAGGAATTTTAATGTTCTTCGATCGTTTTACACGTGATACAAATTTTATAAATCGCCAACAGCATTATCCATATTATGATAATGTGCATTTTTATGATCCGGTAGAAAATTATGCGCTTGATAGTAAAAAGATAAAATATATTCCGCCAAATGTAAAAGCCGAATAATGAAACAACCGATAATCCTGTGCATATTATTTTTCTCCTCAATCATATTCAGTCAACAGATTGATCTTAACTCATCACAAAACATCAAGCTATTTGCAGATTTTCTTTTTTGTGAAAAAGATTATTTACGCGCTATCGATGAATACGAAAAGTATTCGGCATTAATAAAAAATGATTCAGTCGAATTTAAAGTTGCTTACGGATATTTGGAGATGGGTGATTATCAAAATGCGCTTTATAAGTTTTCAACAATTACACCTTCTTCGGTTTTTTATGATGCCTCCAGGATGGAAAAACTAAAATCTTATTTTTTATTACAAGATTCTCAATCATTACTTACAGAAACAGACTCGATCATAAAATCAAATTTAAACTACACTCAAAATGCATTAAAGTTAAAAAACAGCTTCCTTCTCTGGGAAGATAATCTTTTTGAAAAGGATGATTTTTTATTACCCTTTAACCCCGATGAAAAAATTAGGATGTCTGAATTCTATGACTGGAAAAAGGATCCACCCTACAAAAGTGAAGTTTTAGCTGGAATCCTTTCGACAGTTATTCCGGGTGCTGGTAAGATTTATACTCAAAATTATAGTGATGGAATAACAGCATTTATCCTAACAGGACTGTTTGGATATTTGGCTTACACAAATTTTGATCATCATCATAACATGCGTGCATGGTTTTTTACCGGAGTTGCTGCTGGATTTTATGCGGGAAATATTTATGGCTCTATTGCATCAGCTCAAATTTTTAATGCAAAGATTAGTTTTGAGTTTGACCAAAGTTTGAAATTATTTCTGGAAGACAAAAATTATTTTACACCTGATTATGAATTCTGTAAATAAAACAGTATTAATTTTTTTATTCTTAATTTCATCCGATGTTTTAGCACAGAATGGACTTACGGAACAATTTAATTATGCTAAACAATTGTTTGATCAGGAAAAATATTATGATGCTGTGACAGAGTTTAAACGACTTTTATTTTTTGATAATCAGAACCAATATGGTTTTACATCTAATTATTTTATCGGATTATCGTATAAAAATGGCGGTAAGTTTGATGAAGCCCTTAGATATTTTACATTAGCAGAAATAAAATCAAAAAATGATGATGAATATTTTCAGGCAAAATCATTTGAGATAAGAACAAATATTCTTAGGCGTACAACAGATCAAGCTAATAGAATTCTCAATCAATTAGAAAATGATGATAGATTCAAATCACGGGAAAAAGAAATAAAATATTGGCGCGGCTGGTGTTATATCTTTGCTGATGATTGGGATAGTGCATACAAAATCTTTGCAGAAAATAATTTTGATACAACATTAGCTAATCTTTGCAAAACCACAGATGATGATTTGTACTCAGTTAACTTTGCAAAATACAGTTCATATTTAATTCCGGGGGCAGGACAATTTTACACAGGCGAATACGTTAGCGGATTACTTTCGCTCGGATGGAATATTTTATTTGGATATCTGACAGTTAACTCATTTGTTGAAGACAGAGTTTTTGATGGAGTAATTGTAGGCAATTTTTTGTGGCTTAGGTTTTATTCCGGGAATCTTCAAAATGCTGAAAAATTTGCCAGACAAAAAAATTTGAAAGTAAGCAATAATGCCTTAGATTACCTTCAGAATTATTTTATTGGGGAAAAGCCGTAAAACAAAGTTTTTTTTAATTAGCTCTTGTAACTTTTAATATCATTAAATAATATTTCTTTATAAAAATCAAGCTTTTATTGATTTGAAGAATTGATATCCTTTTATTCAGTATTTTCAGGAGGATTTATGAAAAACAAAGGTATGATGATTGGTTGCGCAATTGGGGGTGTTATTCTTCTTTTAGTAGCATTGATTGCAACTTATCTGATTATTCTTAACAACAACTTGGTTGATCTTGAACAAGGTGTAGTAAAGCAGTGGGCACAAGTTGAAAATCAATATCAGCGAAGAGCAGATTTGATTCCTAATCTTGTAAATACTGTAAAAGGATACGCAAATTTTGAAAAAGAAGTTTTAACAAAAGTTACAGAAGCCCGTGCAAAGGTCAGTCAGTTTAACGTAACTCCGGAAGTCTTAAATGATCCGCAGGCGTTTGCAAAATTTCAATCTTTGCAAGGTGAATTAAGTGGCGCACTTTCAAGGTTACTTGTCACGGTTGAAAATTATCCCGAGCTAAAAGCCAACGAAGGTTTCTTGCAGCTTCAGGCGCAATTGGAGGGAACTGAAAACAGAATATCTGTTGAAAGAAAAAAGTTTAATGAAACAGTTCAGCAGTATAACACAACAATTAAAAAGTTTCCTGCTTCGTTTCTGGCCGGCATGCTGGGATTTAAAGAAAAACAATATTTTACTGCAATTGCCGGAGCTGAAAATGCACCTAAAGTTGAATTCTAAATAATGAAGAAATTTATTTTCTTATTTATTATTTCAATTGTTCCGATTTATTCACAGCCCAAAGTTCCAAAACTTACACTTTGGGCAACTGATCTGACTAACACACTTACCCAATCAGAACTGAATGATCTTAACAAAAGATTAAAAACTTATGAAGATTCAACAAGCAATCAAGTTCTCTCACTAATGATCAAATCACTTGAGGGTTATCCTATCGAAATGCTTTCTTATGAAATTGCTACAGAAAATAAAATCGGCACAAAAAAATCTGATAATGGAGTACTTTTATTAATTGCTAAAGATGATAGAAAACTGAGGATAGAAGTTGGTTATGGATTGGAAGGGGTTCTTCCGGATGCCCTAACAAGTTCTATAATCAGAAATGTTATAGTTCCACGCTTAAGAGCGGAGCAATATTATTTAGCAATAAGTGATGGAATAGATGCAATAATTTCTGCAATTGGAGGAGAATATAAATCTGATAAAATTCAATCGGAAAATAATGAGTTTCCATTCATACTTATAGTTATAATTTTTATTATTTTTTGGATGGTAATTAAAAAAGGTGGTGGTCCATTTATACCGGGCGGAATTTACAGGGGTTCTGGCAGCGGTTGGGGGAGCAGTGGAAGTGGCGGCAGTTTTGGTGGTGGATTCAGCGGTGGCGGAGGTTCTTTTGGAGGTGGTGGTGCTAGTGGCAGCTGGTAATAAATTTAAAATATTTTGGTTCTGCCTTGAACAAGACTTTTAGTTTTTATAAAATGTACTACAATTTTGAAATAATATTTTATTTACTTTATTTGAAATAACCTTAAAGGAGAAATTACTATGGCGATAATGATAACTGAAGAATGCATCAATTGCGGAGCTTGCGAGCCGGAATGCCCAAATACTGCTATTTATGAAGGAGGAGTTGATTGGGAATTAGCCGGTGTTCATTATGGTAAAGATGATCCGGCACCTTCTGGAGCAACGGGATTTTATTCTACGGATTTCTTTTACATCGTACCGGATAAATGTACTGAATGCAAAGGTTTTCATGACGAACCGCAATGTGCTTCTGTTTGTCCTGTTGATTGCTGCGTCCCTGATCCAAAACACGTTGAAGATGTTGATACTTTATTAAAAAGAAAAGAATATCTCGATAGTATTGGAAGATAAATTTCTAATCGGGTGGCTTAGCCACCCATTTTTATTTTATTGATCTCTTTCTTTTAAAATCCTCAATCATTTTGCTAATTCATTTCAATCTGTTTTAATTCTTTTTTAATTTCAGCAACAAATAACTTTATATTTCTATGCAGATAGGCAAATACAAACTAAAAACTATTTTATCAGGATCCTTTGCTTTAGATGGCGGTGCTATGTTTGGAATAATTCCAAAGCCGCTCTGGGAAAAAACAAATCCTGCTGATGAACAAAATAGAGTAACATTATTAACAAGAAATCTTTTACTGATTAGTGATGATAAAAAGATTTTGATTGATACCGGAATGGGAAATAAGTGGGATGAAAAATCCAAAAACATTTATCACATCGATCCGACTCTTGATCTTGAAATTGCTCTTGAACTTAATGGAGTAAAACCTGATGAAATTACCGATGTGCTTTTAACTCATCTGCATTTTGATCACACTGGCGGTTCGACTAAAAATGAAAATGGAAAGCTTGTACCTGCTTTTCCCAATGCAAGATATTTTGTACAGAAAAAAAATTTTGAATGGGCAATGAATCCTTCTGATCGGGATAAAGGAAGTTATATAAAAGATAATTTTGCTCCATTAGTTCAGCACGGTGTATTAAACTTACTTGATGGTGAAATTGATTTCGATGAAAACATTTCGTTTAAGATAATTAACGGACATACTTTTGGCCAGCAGATGATAAAAATCTCTGATTCCTCAAACACGGTTTTGTATTGCTCGGATTTGATTCCATTTATTTCTCAAATTAAAATTCCTTATGTGATGAGTTATGATTTGCAGCCGCTGATAACCGTTCAGGAAAAGAAAAAGTATTTACAACTCGCCGCAGATGATAACTGGTATTTATACTTCGATCACGACGCCCATTATGCCGCTGCAACTGTTAAACATTCGGAAAAAGGAATTGTGCAGAATAAAACTTTTGTGGATTTGGAATAATGGAAGATGGCTATGAAAAGATTTGCAAACTTTCTGATTTAAAAGAAAATCAAGGTAAAAGATTTTTGATTAATGATGTTGACCTTGCAGTATTTAAAGTTGATGATAAAATTTTTGCATTAAGTAACATTTGTCCGCATCAACACACAAAGATAATTTATGATGGAGTTGTTGAAGATGGCTGTGTTGTTTGTCCTGCTCACGGTTGGATGTTTAATCTGAAAACGGGTAAACAGCCAACAGGTGCAAGAGGACTCGATTCGTTTACAATTAAAATTCTTAATGATGAAGTTTATGTACTTGTAAAAGCTAAAGAATTAAAGTGGTAGGAAAAATTAAAACTATTGTCACACTTAGCGAAGTCGAAGTGTGACCTTCTTTATATAAAAACTAAATGTCATCTTTCTCCCAAAGGGATGCCTTTGGCAGGCTTCGCTCAAGATGACAATGAGTTATATGACCAAACTAACCAATCAAATAGTAATCGAAAAAGCAAAGCAGCTTGGATTTGATCTTGTAGGATTTGCAAAGGCAGAATTGCTTGAAGAAGAAATTATCAAACTTCGGCAATGGTTGGATAAAGGTTATCAGGCCTCGATGGGATACATGGAGAAGAATCTTCATAAACGAAAAGATGTAAAAGAAATTCTTCCATCTGCAAAAAGTGTAATCTCGCTTGCACTTAATTATTATACACCTGAAAATTATTCAAACGAAAATGACAAAGAAAAATTCTGCCTGCAGTCAGGTAAGGTTTCCCGTTATGCCTGGGGAAAAGATTATCATCTAATCATCTGGCAAAAACTTGATGAGCTTGAAACATTGTTAAAAGAACTTGATCCTGGATTTGAATCAATCTCTTATGTGGATACCGGACCTGTTATGGATAAATCCTGGGCGGTTCGTTCTGGAATTGGTTGGATGGGTAAACACACAAACGTTATCAATCCTGAAATTGGGAGCTGGTTTTTTATCGCTACAATAATAACAAACTATGAATTTGAATATTCGGAAGTAATAACCGATCATTGTGGAACTTGTACAGCTTGCATTGATGCATGTCCAACAAATGCAATTGTTCAGGAATATTTGGTTGATGCAAACAAATGTATTTCATTCCACACAATTGAAAATAAAGGAGAAATTCCTTTGCAGTTAAAAGGAAAGTTTGACAACTGGATTTTTGGTTGTGATATTTGCCAGGATGTTTGCCCGTGGAATAAAAAATTTTCTGAACCAACATTTATTAAGGAATTTTATCCACAAACCAAAAAGTTAACATTTGATGAAGTAATGAAGTTGGATGATCAAAAATTTAAAGAGCGATTTGCAGAAAGTCCGATAAAA
>DAIRCT010000076.1:0-15371 GCA_036796535.1 Ignavibacteriaceae bacterium | reverse complement strand
TGACACATAAATAATTTTGCGTTTTTAATTGTTAATTCTTAATTGTTGATTTTTATCTTTATATAATATCTTCATCAGTAGATATTGATGAATATTCCTCTATCTGTCTTGCGTGGGCAAGATTTTCAAATCTTGCATAATCTTTTATAAAGGCAAGTTTAACATTACCAGTTGGACCATTACGCTGTTTACCAATAATAATTTCAGCAACTCCTTCTGTTGATGAAGTTGCATCATCTTCAAAAGTTTTTATGCCGTACATCTCAGGACGATTTAAGAAAATTACAACATCAGCATCCTGTTCGATGGAGCCAGATTCTCTGAGATCTGAGAGCTGTGGTCGCTTATCCGATCTTGATTCTACAGCACGATTAAGTTGGGCTAATGCGATAACAGGAATATTTAATTCTTTTGCAAGAGATTTTAATGATCTTGATATATGTGAAATTTCTCTTTCTCTGCTCTCAGCTTTTGGTGGTCCCTGCATTAATTGAAGATAGTCTATTATAATCATTCCAATATTTTTTTCTGCTTTTAATCTTCTGGCTTTTGCGCGTATTTCCAAAACTGTCTGAGCTGGCGAATCATCAACGTATAATGGAGCATTAATAAGTTTATGAGCATTCTTACTAAGTTTAACTCCTTCTTCACTTGGTAATTTTCCTGTTCTAACAAGATGTGCATTTAATCTTCCTTCGGCGCAAAGCAAACGAATAATTAATTGCATTGTTGACATTTCTAAACTGAATATCCCAACAGGAATACCATGATCAATTGCAGCATTACGGGCAAGTGTTAGTGCAAATGCTGTCTTTCCCATTGAAGGTCTTGCAGCTACAATTATCAAATCAGATTTTTGAAATCCACCAAGCATTTCATCTAATTCATAAAATCCCGTCGGTACAGAAAATTTTCTGTCTTTCTGTGAGTGAATTGCTTCGATGTATTCTAATGCGTCTCTTACTGCTCTATCCATAGATTGGAAAGATCTTTGGAGATGTGATTCTGTTATCTCAAATATTTTTCTCTCAGCATCATCAAGAATTTCAAAAGCATCCAGGTTTCCTTCGTAAGCAACTTGTGCAATTTGATGCGATGAAGAAATTAAGCCACGAAGAATCTGCTTTTCAATAATTATCTTTGCGTGAAATTCAACATTAGCTGCAGAAGAAATATTCTGCGAAAGTTTGCTTAGGTAAACTGCGCCGCCAACCTCTTCAACCTGATTTCTTTTCTTTAGTTCTTCATACAGCGTAACCGTGTCAATTGGTTCATTTGACTCGAATAATGAAATCATCGCCTCAAAAATCATTTGATGCTGACGCAAATAAAAGCTATCCTTCGTAAGCATTTCAATAGCTTTTGGCACAGCTTCTTTTTCGATAAGCATTGCTCCAAGTACGGCGGCTTCAATTTCCGGTGCAGATGGTGGTCTTACATCTGCAGGTATTATTTGTGTTGCTATATTTTCTGATTTTACTTTAGACATTTTTAATTAATCTCATCATACAATTTTCTAAACTTTTGAACATCTATCCAACAATCTTTTTTCCAGTTTGGATTTCGTAAAAGTGCTGCCGGGTGAAATGTTACCATTACTTTTATTCCTTCGTAATCAAAAACCTGACCGCGCATACTTGTTAAACTATCTTTCTTTTTTAACAAACCTTTTGCTGCTGTTAACCCTAAACATAAAATCATTTTGGGTTTAATCAAATCTATTTGTTTTAATAAATAAGGCAAACAAGTATCCATCTCCTCGGGTAAAGGAGTGCGATTATCCGGCGGGCGACATTTAACTATATTACCGATATAAACTTCTTCTCTGCTGAATTTTATTGCTTTTAAAATATCAGTTAAAAGCTGCCCTGCTCTACCAACAAAAGGTAATCCTTGTTTGTCTTCTTCAGCACCCGGTCCTTCGCCGATCACCATTACTTTTGCATTTGGGTTACCGGAACCAAACACAAAATTATTTCTGCCTTTATGCAAATTGCATTTTGTGCAGTTACAAATAAGTTTGTTCAGCTCATCAAGTGAAGATGCTTTTTCCCAGTTTTCAATCCCGTTTTTGAAAAGTGAAATGTCTTTCAGGGGTTCTTTAACAACTATTACCGGGCTATCGGATTTTTTTTTGTGAGATTCTTTTTTTTCAGATTGCGAAATGCTGCTTTTTAACGTGATATTTTCTTCAAACAAATCATCACCAAAAATATCTTTTTGATCTTTAAGAGCTTCAATTATTTTTTTCTTAGAAGATGCAATCATTTTTTTAAAGAAATAATTTTTGTTTAATGATCTGTTTAATAATTTTTATAAAAGTTCTCTTATTAAAGCAATCTTTTTTGAATAAGAAGAACATACATCTTTAAAAAATCAGATTCCCACTAAAAACCTAAACAGAAGTTTAGTGGGAATGTAAGAAATTAAGTATTATAATCTGATTTATTTTTTGTATTTAAATTTGATTCCTTTTTCAAGTAATTCGTTTAAAGCTTGAAGATGTGGCTTTGGTTTCTTTTCAAATTCCAGTGCAATTTTTAACTGTGCAGGATTCGTTACATCTTCAGCATCATCGTCAGTTCCCATTGAAGGAATCGTGTTTAGCAAAGCATTAAATTCAATTTTATTCTCATTATTAATTTGTCTTGCTCTAAGAGAAGCAACAACAATTGCCTCATAAACATTTTCCGCTCTCTTATCAATTGCTCTTAAATCAATTGGGGTTAGGTTCATTTAGTTACTCCTTATTTAATATTTCTTTAATTAAACTTTTTATTTTTCTATAAACTATTTCTAAATCATCATTAGTAAAAATATAATCAAAACTACTTTTGAAACTCAATTCCATTTTTGCTCTATCAATACGTTTTTGCAAATCAGCTTCATTTTCGGTACGTCTTTGTTTTAATCTTTTTATAAGCTCATCAAATGAAGGCGGATCTATAAAAATTAAAATACTATCGGGATAAATCTTTTTTAGAGATAAAGCACCTTTCACATCAATTTCAAAAAGAACCGATTTGCCTGTATTGATATTATCAACAACCAAACTCTTTAAAGTTCCATAATAGTAATCATAAAATCTTTCCCACTCAATAAAATCGCCTTTTACAATTTTTTCTTCAAATTCTTTTTCAGAAATAAAAAAATAATCAACTCCATCAACTTCATTAGCTCTTTTAGGTCTGGTTGTAGCAGAAACAGAAAAAACAATTTCAGGAAAATCCTTTAGTATTCTTTTTACTATAGAAGTTTTACCACCTCCACTGGGAGACGAAATTGCAATTATCTTACCCTGTTTTTTCAATCTTACTCAATATTTTGTATCTGTTCTCTGATTCTTTCAATCTCTTCTTTAATGTAAACAGAATGATGAGTGATAGAAGTTGAAAGTGTTTTGGAAGAAATTGTATTTGCTTCCCGATTCATTTCCTGACATAAAAAATTCAATTTCCTTCCAGGATCTTCCTCTTTGTCTAAACTATCCATAAAAAATTTTATATGGCTTCTAAGTCTAACACATTCTTCAGTTATATCAGCACGCTCAGCCATTATTGCAAGTTCAGTTTCAAGTCTATCATTATTGATATTTTGATTTTCATCCAGCAGATTTTTTACTTTTTCTTTATACTTTCTAAAATGCTCACCAACACTCGGATCCGCTTCTTTTTCAATCAGTTCGAGTTTTTTTTCAATCGATTTAACTCTTTTCTTTAAATCTTTTTCTAATTCAGTCCCCTCGTTTTTTTTCATCTTTATTAGTGAATCAAGCGAAAGCGAAAGAGCATCTTTAACAGTGGCAAATTCTTTTTCACCAATTTCTTCTGCCGTTGAAGTAAATATGTCTCTGCTCATTAGCAGATGTTCTAATTTTAACTTATCCGAAATCTTTGCAGCTTTTTTTACTTTTTTAATAAGAGCTATATAATTTTTTAAACGAGATTCATCAAGCGAAACGGCAACATCTTCATATCCATTTTTTTTAATCTGAATGCTTACGCTTAACTTGCCGCGTTTTATTTTATTCTTAATAAATTCTCTTAGCTCATATTCTTTGTTTGCAAGAATAGGAGGATATTTTAGATAGACTTCTAAATATCTGCTATTAATACTCTTTACCTCAGCATCAGCTTGCCAATGATTATTTGTGGCGCTGCCTTTGCCATAACCTGTCATACTTAAAATCATAATAATACTCTAAAAAAAGGGCTAAAAGATAGCGATTTAAAAGCTCTTTACAAAGATGTGAATTTGAGTAAAACTTGATAAAATTTTTGCTAAAACGCCTCGCCTATCCCAAAATGAACTTCAACATTTTTTAAGAAGGTTTTTTTGAAAATAAATTGTTCATCAAGCGGGTTGTAAAATTTGGTACCAAAATCCAACCTAAACGGGGCAATTGGTGTGTACAATCTTATTCCTGCTCCAATTGCAACAGCAAAACCTTTCCAAACAAGGTCTTTCCAGCTATTCCAGGTATTTCCATAATCAGCAAAAATAGCATAGCCAAAATATTGATTTAATTTTTGTCGCAGTTCAAATGATCCCTCTAACCAAAAAGTTCCGCCTCTTATGCTATTCGATTCTGTGGTAAGACCAACATAAACTATTGTATCTCTTGGCACTAATTCTCTCGATCTCCAACCTCTTACTGAGTTACTGCCACCGGCATAAAAAGTTTTGTTTGGTGGAATAAGCTGGCTGCCTGAAATTAAATTGTTATTGGTCCCGTAGAATGACTGTATATAACCAGCCCGAAGTTTAGTAGCAAATACGGATGTTCCGGTTGAGTTGTTAGCAAGATAAGTAGAGATGCCTGTTTGTAATCTATAAAAATAAGTTGATCCCTCAATTGATATTTCTTTTTGCCCGGATTGATTTTCAAGCAGATTACTTTTAATTAAAAATTTTGTTTGTGATTGAAAAATTTCAGGAGTAAAAAATAAAAAATATCCGCTTGTAGGAAATTGAAGATCATTAGTTTTTGAAGAGCCGAGCTCGATACCAATACCAGGAGTTAAACTTTTAATGCTGATGCTGGATGTATCTCCATAATTTACCTGTCGTTTAGAAGCATCAATAGTAAAGTTGGGGCGTAACAATGTTAAGAATGTGTAGTAAGGCATTTCAAAATCAAATTTTTGTGCGCCGCCATAAGATTGTTCTGTAAGACCGGTTAAAGTTTGAGATCGGTAATAGACTTCTGTGGTTGTAAGAATTGGTTTACCAAAAAAATATGGTTGCTCCATTTTAAAATTTAAATCAAGAACGCCCTGAAATGTAGAATCTCTTTTATCAGCGGACTTGAAGAGATTTCCAAAATTAAAATTGGTGATATCAATCAGTCTAAATGAAGTTGAAAGAGTTAGTTTTCTGGCATCACCAAAAAAATTTTTTCTTACATAACTAATTCCCAAGCCTGTATTGAAGGAGTTAAATTCATTATCAGCTTTTATTTCGGGTGAAAGCCCGTTAAGAGTTCCGATAGTTGCACTTACTTCAATAGGAACTTTATTGTTAAGTGTATCGCTAATAATAGGATTAATATTAGCAGAGGTGAATAGTTCTGTTTTTAATAATCGAAGTTCGCTTCTATCAACTGCAGATTGATCATAGGTGCTACCTGGTTTTATACCAACAATTTCATCAATTAACTCATTTGTAATTTGCTCGATTGAATTGCCGGATTTGTTTATAACAATTTCGCTGACGGTAAATTTATTTCCTGTGTAGAAAGCTATATCGATATTTGTTTTCTGTGTTACAGTATCTATTATAATTACTGTGCTATCATAATGAGCAGTAACATACCCGTTATTTGCTAAAAATCTTTTTACCGAATTTATACTTTTTTGCACCTCCAGCTCTGAATACCTTTTTGTGGAATCAATGGTGAGTGCTTGACTAATCATCAAACTATAATCATAATCTGATAAATTATTAAGACCGCTAAAATTTATTTTTCCGAAATAAAAAGGTTTATTCTCTATGATGTCATAAAAGAGATTTATTTTATGATTTGTTGTGTCTGCTTCTATACGATGATTGATAACTGCCTGAAAGAATCCATTTGCGTGATAAAATTCTTTTAAAGCAAGTTTGTCTATGGAAATTTTTGATGAGTCAAAATAAACTTCAGCATCACCAAAGGGTGTAAATGAATTGAGGAAAACCCAAAACCACATGGGGCTTTCTTTACTTTCAATAATTGCAAGCAGTTGAGATTTTGAAAAACTGTTATTTCCGGTAAAATTTATTGAACTCAGTTCATAATCATAATAGGATTGCGCCAAAGACGATCCGTTAAGGATTACGGCAATAAAAATTAAGGTTATAAAAATTTGTCTAAGCATTTAATCAAATATTATTGCGAGGAGAAAAATCAAAAACTATTCTTAAAAAAATAATTTGTCATCATATTGTTAATCTATAATAATATCTTCATCAACAAGTTTAAGATTAGGATAATCTTTCTTAAATGTTAAAAGAAAGAAATTCCTGATCTCTTTGCTGTCTGTATTCTCAGAGATAAAAAGCGATACTGCTGAAGAAGGATCAATTACAAGATGTGCGGAGTAAACTTGTTTAGTTCCAAAATTAATAACATAACTATAAATTTCTCCACCGCCGCTTCCCAGATAATAGTCCTGTGAATTATAATAAATTAATTCATTTTCAAAAGATGAAAATTTTATTTTATCAACTAAACTTTGTTTGAATGATCCATCAAGTAAATCGGTTTCATATTTTAGTTTAAATTCATCATTTATAATTTCAAGCTGAGAAAATTTAATTCCCCAATCATCACTGTTTTCAACTTCCCGCCCAATAACCACAGTCTGTTTGCCGCTTTCATCAAACATGCCGCCAAAGGCAACATTTGCATCTTTATCATAATGCTTTTTTACTATTTCCAAAAGCTTTGCTTTATTTTGAAAATCCAGCACAGGTATTTTACTTTCTTTATCCGAGCATGATACTGCAAACAAAAAAAGAAATATTAATTGCAAGTATTTTATTACAGATTTATTTAATAACAACTTTTGTTCCTTTATGAATAACTTTTAAAATTTCATCTAAATTTTCATTACTAATAGCAATAGAACCATTCGTCCAATTATAGACGAAAGGAAGATTTTTAAAGATATAATTTAGTCTGCCAAGTCCGTGAATACCTATATTACCGCCTAAAACCGTATTAGCATCTATGCAGTCCTCATAATAAAATTGAAACTTAATTTCATTAAATTCTTTTTGTGTGATAAGCGATTTTCGCAATGCTTCAACAGCATCATCAAGATTTGGATAATTCAATCGTAAAAATTTATAATAGGCAGGATGATTCTCGATGCTACATATTTTATATTCTCCAACCGGAGTAGCACCATCATTTGCATCTTTTTTCTTATCCAACAAATTCCTGCCAAAACTTGCCCTATATGATTTAACGAAGACAGTATCTTCGTACAAGTTTAAAGTATATGTTTTACGATTTATAACTAAATTAACATCTTCAAGTTTCGTAAATCCTTTTTGTGCCATTGCTTCTTCAAGAGGGATCTCGCGCAAATTTAAAACTATACCATAAACAATTATACCTGATAGAAATAAAATAACCGCTCCAATAGTGAAAATAATATTCCTTAGCAGCGAGCTTTCTGACAATGATTTTATTAGATGATTATTTTTTCCGTTCTCGGGCATCATTTATTTAATTTTATCAATATCACTTTGTAAAAATAAAGAAATTTAATAAACCATATTTGAACATAATCATAAAAAAAGGCTGTCTCAACAATTATTATTTAAGTCATTTGGTCCAAATTGCAAAGCTATAAGCAATTTTAAATAAAAGTAATCTTCGTTTTTTCAAAACGTTGATTAATTTTCTACAGCAATAATGACTTCAATTTGTTGAGACAGCCCTGATAAATTCTACTAAAACTAAACTTCCATTATTTCTTTTTCTTTGTGTTTAAGTATCTCATCAATCATTTTTATATGATGATCGGTCAGCTTTTGCACTTCGGCTTCATTATACTTCAATTCATCTTCAGAAATCTTTTTATCTTTTTCTTCTCTCTTAAGATGTTCATTTGCATCCCTTCTAACATTTCGAATTGCAACTTTTGCATCTTCGCCAAACTTTTTAACCAGCTTTACAAAATCTTTTCTTCTCTCTTCTGTTAATGGAGGAACGGGAATTTTAAGATTTGTACCATCACTGATCGGATTAAATCCTAAGTTAGCTTCTAAAATAGCTTTATCAACTGCTTGCACCATCGATTTGTCCCAGGGAGTGATTGATAATGTGTGAGAGTCTAACACACTAATATTACCAACCTGGTTAATTGGAGTTAACGTTCCGTAATAATCTACCTTTATACCATCCAGCAAAGCGGTAGTAGCTTTTCCTGTTCTTACTTTAGCAAGCTCAGTTCTTAAAGCTTCAAGAGTTTTATCCATCTTATTATTGGCGTCTTTTAAAATCTGATGCATAAATGCCTCACAAATAATTAATAATATTAAATAGAATTTTCATTGTTAATATATGTTCCAACATTTTCTCCCTTTACTAATTTTAGGAGATTACCCGGAATATCCATATTGAAAACCATCATTGGCAAATCATTTTCCTGGCACAAACTAACTGCTGTAAGATCCATTATTTTAAGATTATTTTTTAAGATGTCCAGATAAGAAATTTTATCGAATCTAATTGCCTCTGGATTTTTCTCCGGATCAGAATCATACACTCCATCTACTCTTGTCCCCTTAACAATAATATCAGCACCAATTTCCACCGCTCTTAGCGAGGCGGCAGTATCAGTACTAAAATATGGATGCCCTGTGCCAGCACCTAAAATTACAACTCTGCCTTTTTCAAGATGTCTGATAGCTCTTCTGCGAATATATGGCTCAGCTATTTCTTCCATCTTAATTGCGCTCATCAGGCGGGTTGGAATTCCAATTTTTTCGATTGCATTTTGTAAGGCAAGAGAGTTTATCATGGTTGCCAGCATACCCATTTGATCTCCGGTAACACGATGAATCCCTTGTGTGCTTGCACTTAATCCGCGATAAATATTTCCACCTCCGATTACAATACCTAACTGTACACCAACATCATGAACCTTTTTAACTTCCTCCGAAAAAAAATCTAAAACTTCGGCAGAAATTCCAAAGCCCTGTTTCCCCATAAGTGATTCACCACTTAGTTTAAGTAATACTCTTTTAAATTTTACCAAGCTAAATATTCCTTTGTTTAATTCTTTACATTTAAATATAAAAAAAGGTCTTAATTTAATTAAGACCTTTTAAGATTTTATTTATTTTTTCTCATCACCAAGATGGAACCGCTTAAACAAGCTAATCTTGGTTTGGCTTCCATTTTTCTTATTATATTCATTAATCAAATCATTAACGGATTTAGAATTATCTTTGATGAATGCCTGCTCTGCGAGGCAGTTTTCCTGATAAAATTTATTCAATTTACCCTGAGCAATTTTATCAAGTATATTTTCAGGTTTACCTTCTTTGCGTGCTAATTCTTTATAAATATCAATCTCTTTTTCAATGGTTGATGTCGGTACTTCTTCTCTGTATACACAGATCGGATGCATTGCAGCAACCTGCATAGCAATATCTTTACCGATCTCTAATAATTCATCAGTGCTGTTAGATACATTATCAAACTTTACAAGCACACCCAACTTAGATCCCATATGAACATAATCCACAAGTAATCCATTATCTGCTTTTTCGGTTGTAACACGTGATACTTCAATCTTTTCCCCAACTTTTCCCATAACATCTACTAATAGATTATTTAAATCTTTATTGTCTTCAAGTAATTTTTTAGAATCCTGAGCATCAGTGCTAAAAGTTGTTTCAGCAACTTTATTTGCAAGTTGAATAAAGTCACTACTTTTTGCAACGAAATCAGTCTCGCAATTTACTTCAACCATAGAAGCTTTTTTATGATCTGCAGAAATTTTAGTTACAACCATTCCTTCATTCGCTGATCTTTCAGCTCTTTTTGCGGCAACAGATGCACCTTTCTTTCTCAAAATCTCGATAGCTTTTTCAAAATCGCCGTTTGATTCTGTAAGTGCTTTTTTGCAATCCATCATTCCAGCACCAGTCTTTTGTCTTAGTTCATTAACTTGAGCTGCAGTAATAGCCATAGATAATTAAGTCCTTTCAAAATTTTTTATTAGCAGAAATTATTCTTCCGATTTTTCTTTTGTATCGGTTGATTCTTCAGCAGATTTCTTTTCTTTTGCTTCAGATTTTTTTCTGGCTTCTTCTTTTTTAATTGATTCTTTTTCTTTTTTTACTCTTTCTTTTTCAGCAACTTCTTCAGCTTTCTTTTCCTTCAACTTAGCATCACCTTCAAGAATAGCATCAGCCATATAGTTAGTTATAATTTCAACTGTTTTAACAGCATCATCATTAGCAGGTATTAAATAATCTACCTGCTCAGGATCGCAGTTTGTATCAACGATAGCAAACACAGGAATATTTAAACGATGCGCTTCCTGGACAGCAATAGATTCTTTTTTAATATCAACAATAAATAAAGCTCCTGGAAGTTTGCTCATAGTTTCAACACCTTCCAAAACTTTTTTTAGCTTATCTTTTTCCCTGGTAAGGAACAATCTTTCCTTTTTTGTAATCTTATCAAAAGTACCATCAGTTTCTTGCTTTTCAATATTGCTTAATCTTTTTACACTTTTTCTGATTGTAGCAAAGTTGGTAAGCATACCGCCTAACCATCTTTCACTTACCCAATTCTGTCCGCATCTTTTTGCTTCAGACTCGATTACATTTTTTGCTTGTTTTTTTGTGCCGACAAAAAGCACTTTTTTACCATCAGCTACAATCTTGGCTATTTCTTCTGCTGCCTCAGTTAAAAAAGATTGAGTTTTTTTAAGATCAATGATATGAATCCCATTCTTTTCCATAAAGATATAGGGTTTCATTTTGGGGTTCCAACGACGGGTTAAATGCCCGAAATGTGCTCCAGCTTCTACAAGCTGAATTATATCAACTTTTTTCATATTACTCCTGTTTTTCAACTACTTTCTTCTTCTTTACCTTCCACCCCTATTAATTGGGGCACAGGTGGTAAATCAGAAAGTATGATTATTATTTATTAAGAGTTAAAGATTAAGTTAAAGTTCAAGAAAAAATACTTGAACGTAAACTTGTACTTAAACTCGCGATTATCTTTTAGAAAATTGAAATCTTTTTCTTGCTTTTGGTCTACCGTATTTTTTACGTTCAACCATTCTGGGGTCTCTGGTCAAAAGACCTTCAACTTTTAATTGGCTTCTAAAATCCGGATTAATCTCAATTAATGCTCTTGCTATGCCTAATCTAACTGCTTGTGCCTGCCCTGTAGTTCCGCCACCATTAACATTTACATGAACATCATACTTACCTTCAGTTTCAGTAACTTTTAGTGGAAGTAAAATATCTTCGCGGCTTAACAATTGAGGAAAAAACTTTTCAAACTCTTTATCATTTACAGTTATTTTACCGTTTCCATTTTTTAATATCACTCTTGCAACAGAAGTTTTTCTTCTGCCGACATAAATTTTATCAGCCATTATTTCTCCGTCAAACTAATTAGTTCTGGTTTTTGTGCTGCGTGAGGATGTTTATCACCAGCATAAACTTTTAATTTTTTAATAAGCTTATTTCCAAGCCGGGTTTTTGGAAGCATGCCTTTGACAGCATTTTCAACTACAAATTCTGGCTTTTTATTCAGCATCTCCTGGTAAGAAACTATCTTTTGTCCACCAGGATAACCGGAATGTCTTTTATAATCTTTTAACTGTTCTCTTTTGCCTGTAAGCTTTACTTTATCAGCATTGATTACAACAACAAAATCACCAGTATCCATATTAGGAGTAAAAATTGGTTTATTCTTACCTCTAATAATTCTTGCTACCTTAGAAGCTAATCTGCCTAAGATTTGCCCTTCAGCATCAACAAGATACCATTTTTGATCAGCATCTTCAGTTTTAACAAATTTTGTCAGTTTTTCTTGTTTCACGTAATTTTCCTCCGAAAACCTTAAGTCGTTTCAAATAAAGGATTGAAAAATATAGTTAAGTCTCTGAAAAGTCAAGAAATTAGATAACCTATTATTTCAAATCTTTTTTACAGAGATCTAATTATAAATACTAAATCATTCTATTTGTCAGAAAAACGAAGTTTTGAACTTGAAAGATTTTAGTATTGCTAAAAATTTTGGCTGAAATGAATTAAATGTTTGCATCCCATTTACAATCAATTTTAAAACAAAATCCTCATCAGTATCAGTCCGTAAATAAAAAACCTGTGTAACCTGTCCGGATAGTTCTTCAGGATCATTATAATAAGCAATGCAATTGCTCAACTTAGTTTTATATTTATATTTTTTTTCATTAAACAGATATTTATCAACAACGTCAAGGTGAATATATGGCGGCGGATTGTAATTCCCCTCTACTGACCAGAAAGTTACCCCATCTAATTTTTTGTTTTTGTTTTGATCAATATACGTCCAGCCCTTTGGATATTTTATGGATAAGTTTAATGTTGATTCTTTATAAACCTGATCAAGATTTGTAGTATCGGATTTCAAATCAGAAAAGCTTACAAATTGAGTTATTTCTTCTTTGCTTTCTTGCTCATTAGTATTTTTTGATTGCTGTTCTAAATTACTCTTTTCAGATTTTTCATTTAAGCTTGCTGAAGTATTATCGTATTGCCTTGTTTCAACAGATAAAAATTCAGGATTAATTTTTGCTTTGTTCTGATTCACATCATAAATAAAAAGCAAAGAGATAATTAACGCGATATGAATTAGCAATGATAAAACAAAATTTCTTGTCCATACTTTTCCATTGCTTTCAGATTCAATCTCTGCAAGCTCTATGTTGTTATTTCTGTCTTCCAATTTCATAAAAGTTTGATGCCTCTATCAAAATTACTAATTTTGCCACAACATTTTTAACAACTAATACAGTAAAATGAATTACCTAATTACCGGCGGTGCCGGATTTCTTGGAATTAATTTAGTGCGATACTTACACAACAGGGGTCATGAAATCACCTCACTTGACATTGCAGATTTTGATTATCCTGATATGAATGATAAAATAAAAATCATTAAAGGAGATATTAGAAATTTAGATGATGTTGATAAAGCGGTTAACGGTAATGATATTATTATTCATACCGCCGCCGCACTTCCTCTTTACAGACCCGAAGATATTTTTTCAACTGATATTGATGGAACAAAAAACTTATTAAATGCTGCAGAAAAATCCGGAGTAAAAAGATTCATTCATATTTCTTCCACTGCTGTTTATGGCATACCGGATCATCATCCATTGATAGAAGATGATAAGCTTGATGGTGTTGGCCCTTATGGCAAAGCAAAAATACTTGCTGAAGAAGAGTGCGTAAAATTCCGCAAGAAAGGAATGTGCGTCCCTATTCTTCGCCCAAAATCATTTATTGGTCCTGAAAGACTTGGTGTGTTTGATTTGCTTTACGATTGGGCACAGGATGGAAAAGGTTTTCCAATGATTGGGAATGGGAAAAATCGTTACCAGCTTTTAGATGTTGAAGATCTTTGCGATGCAATTTATTTATGCGCAACTATGGATGAAAAAATTGTGAATGATACTTTTAATATCGGAGCAAAAGAATTTACTACAATGCGGGAAGATTATCAGGCAGTTTTAGATTATGCCGGTTTCGGTAAAAAAATTGTTGGACTGCCCGAAAAACCAATTATCATAACATTAAAATTTCTGGAAGCATTAAAATTATCACCTCTTTATAAATGGGTTTACGAAACTGCTTCAAAAGATTCATTTGTTTCAATCGAAAAAGCTGAAAAAGTTCTGGGCTACAAACCAAAATTTTCAAACAAAGACGCATTGATAAGAAACTATAAATGGTATATCGAACATAGAAATGAGTTTAAAAATAAAGATGGCGTTTCTCATCGTGTTCCCTGGAAACAAGGAATTTTAAGATTTGCAAAGATCTTTTTTTAATGAATGGTTTATAAATTAAGTTAACATTATTTTTTCGGTAGCTAATCCAAAAGAAAAATTAAACAAATAGGAGATACAATGGCTGATAAAAAAGATTACTTAAAAGATGTGATCAAACACATTGATATTAAAGAGCACAATGTTGTTAAGCTGGTTGATTCAATGGAAGATATGGCTTTTTCCGCACGCGATCTTAATCGTGCTGCAAAAATTTATGATAAAATGTTGAATGACAATGATTGTGCTGTGATTCTTACTCTTGCAGGTAGTTTGTTTAGTGCAGGATTAAAGAAAGTTGTTTATGATATGGTAATGAATAATATGGTTGATGCAATAGTTTCTACCGGTGCAATAATGGTTGATCAGGATTTTTTTGAAGCTCTTGGATATAAACATTACAAAGGCACAAAATGGGTTGATGATAATGAAATGAGAGAATTACACATTGATAGAATCTATGATACTTTTATAGATGAAGACGAGCTTAGAGTTTGCGATGAAACAACTGCTAAAATTTTTGATAGCATGAAACCGGGTGCTTATTCTTCACGGGAATTTTTGTGGGAGTTTGGAAAATATCTTGATGAGAATGGTGGACCCAAGGTTGATGATTCGGTTATCTATGCTGCTTATAAAAAGAATGTTCCAATTTTTGTTCCCGCTTTTTCAGATTGCTCTGCTGGATTTGGATTTGTAATGCATCAACATAATAATTCGGGAGGATATGTTTCCTGTGATTCGGGTAAGGATTTTTATGAATTAACCAAGATTAAACTACACAGTAAAGAAACAGGAATCTTAATGATAGGCGGCGGCGTTCCTAAAAACTTTACCCAGGATATTGTAGTTGCAGCAGATATTTTACAGGAAGATGCTGATATGCATAAATATGCAATTCAAATTACCGTTGCTGATGAAAGAGATGGCGCACTTTCCGGATCAACATTAAAAGAAGCGAGCTCCTGGGGAAAAGTTTCTACAAGTTTTGAGCAAATGGTTTACGCTGAAGCTACGATTGCAATGCCACTTGTTGTTGGTTATGCATATCACAAAGGAAGCTGGAAAAATAGAAAAGCCCGTGAGTTTCAAAAAATCTATGCAAAAGAAAAAGTTGCGATGTAAACTTGATTTAATAAAAATTAAAAACGCCTCGGTTGTGAGGCGTTTTTTTTTGATTTAATTTCTCTAAGATCTCCCCCAAGGATCTATCAATTGATTAAATCCTTGAAGTCCATTTTTCTGATCGAAACATAAAGGTTCAAAACACTCAAGTAAATAGTCGAATTCGACTATTTTTAAAATAAA